>JAKBCO010000003.1 GCA_021807785.1 Pseudomonadota bacterium | reverse complement strand
CGGACGAGGCCAGCGTGACCGATCCGGTCTCGGAATAGGTCTTGTAAACCGAGACGATGAAGGAGCCGATCTGCTCGCCCACCGCGTGCCAGGAGGTCTTGTTGGTGACGCCGATGAACATGTCGCCCGGCGGGATGGCGGGCAGGCCCGAGGAATAGCGCAGCGCCACATACATGTGCCGGCGCGTCCAGTCGTGCAGGATGCGCGCGTGCGGGCGGATGAAGGCGGCGATCGCCACCGCCGGGTGGTCCATCAGCCTGGTGCCGACGCCGGGCAGGTTAAGGCGCGGTTCGATGCCGAGGGCCCGCAGTTCAGCCGCGGGGCCGATGCCGGCGCGCAGCAGATGCGCCGGCGAATGGATCGCGCCGCAGGACAGGATGACTTCGCGCGCCTGGAAGGTTTCGCTGCGTCCGCCGACGCGGGCGGTGACACCGGTGCAGCGATTGGCCTCGAAGGTCAGGCCGGTCACCGCGGTGTCGGTGGCGATGGTCAGGTTCTCGCGCAGGCGGGTGCCGGGGTCGAGATAGCCGATGGCGGCGGACACCCGGCGCTCATAGGCGTTGGAGATGGTGATCGGGAAATGGCCGTCGCGCCATTCGGCGTTCTGGTCGGGGACGAAATCGAAGCCGGATTGCCGGAAGGCTTCGGCGACCGCCTTCGCGTGCTCCGGCCAGAGATCGGGCATGATGCGCCGGACCGGGATGCGGCCCTCGCTGCCGTGCCATTCGTTCGTGTAGTCCATGTCGCGCTCGACGCGCTTGAAGAACGGGAAGACGTCGTTCCACGCCCAGCCGGCGGCGCCGCGGGCTTCCCATTCGTCGTAATCGGTCGGCGCGCCGCGATTGGCGAGCTGGCCGTTGATGGAGGAGCCGCCGCCGAGCACCCGGGCCTGCTCGTATTTGCGCAAGGGCGGCGGCGCGGCGTCGGGGCGGTTGTGGGGGATGACCTCGGTGGTGACCTTGAGGTCGGTCCAGTGGAAGCGCGGGTCGAGATAGGCGGTGCCGGGGTAGGTATCGAGGATCTCGGCGGGCACCTTGCCGTGCGGCGTGTCCCGCCCGGCCTCGAGCAGGAGGATCTTGTTGGCCGAGCGGGCCGAGAGGCGGTTGGCGAGCACCGAGCCGGCCGAGCCGCCGCCGACGATGATGGTGTCGTAGCTGGACATGAGACTGCTTCCCCCGGACCTGTTGGCGGCAGGGTGGGGGATTCGCGGCGGCGGGGGAAGGGTGGGGGGCTCCGGGCGCAAGTGGCCAATCATCCGGCAGGGCGCTACAAGGCCGACTAGATTGCGAGCGGACTCCTCCGGATGCGGCCCCCCAGACAAGCGACGACAAGGACCAGACGGACCGCACGGGCGCAACCCGACACGGCTGTCTCGCTGCGGATCAAGAATTTCGCGCATCTGGCCGAGGTCGATCTTTCGTTCGGGGATCTGACGATCCTCGTAGGGCCGCAAGGCGCGGGCAAAAGCTTGGCCCTGCAGTGGCTCAAGATCGCCATGGACGGACGGCAGATCGTCGAGGCGTTGCGTGACGCCGGGCATCCGACCGATCGGCCGGATGCGTTGATCGATCTAATTTTCGGTTCCGGGATGGCAAAGGACTGGCATTCGGGGTCGACCGAGATCCGGTTCGATAACGTGTCCATTACACCAAGCGGCATCGCGCGGCGCGGGACGGGGCAGGAAGAACTTTTCTTCATTCCCGCGCATCGCTCGTTGTTGATCAGCGATGGCTGGGCTGCTCCGTTTCAGAAGCTGACCGCGGATGTACCGGTTGTTGCGCGTCTCTTCAGCCAGAATCTCTATGATCGTTTCCAGACCAAGGATGCCGGAACCCTGTTCCCCGTAGAACGGAGATTAAAGCAGGAAATCCGTGAAAAGATCGACGCCGCCGTTTTTCACGGCGGCACCGTCGGAATTGAGGAAGATACGAACCATGCCTTGCGGCTGCGGCTGGTCCACGGGGAGATCCATCTGCCCTTCATGACCTGGACCGCCGGACAACGGGAATTCACGCCGCTGCTGTTGGGCCTTTATCATCTGCTGCCGCGGACAAGCAAGCGCAAGATCGACTTGGTCAACTGGGTGGTGATAGAGGAGCCCGAAATGGGCCTGCACCCACAGGCGATCACCGCGGTTCTGCTGCTGGTCCTCGATCTGATCTGGCGTGGCTACCGGGTCGTCCTCTCGACCCATTCTCCGCACGTCCTTTCGTTGGTCTGGTTGATGCGGCAATTGCGGACGCGGTCCGCCCAGTGGAAAAGTGTATGCGAGGCATTCGACGTGAAGCAGCAGCCGATGCGTGCCGTCGCCGAGACGGCGTTGGCCAAGGATTACCGCGCGTTCCTGATGCAGTTCCGTGACGACGGCAAGGTGACCTCGGTCGATATCTCAACCCTTGACCCGAGCTCGGATGATCCGCGCGTTGCCGGATGGGGTGGGCTTACCAGCTATTCCGCCCGTTTCGCCGATGCGGTCCGTGATGCGGTGAACATGAGCACCCCGTGAGCCGGTCCCGTCATCCGAAGCCCGCTGCCGCCACTCCCGTTCGCGCCGCGCTCAGGGCGGTGTCCATGTTACATCGATCCGTCAAGGACGGGCTCGGGGCAATCGCCGCGCCCCATCGCGGCTGTTTTGCCGACGACATCCGGACGTCGTTCGGCGACAGCCTGGATATCGATACGGAGCTTAAACCCCAATATCCCCAGGCAAACCGATGGGATTACCTGCTCGGGCATGACCCCACCCGCCAGCTGATCGCGGTGGAAACCCACTCGGCCAGGAACGATCAAGTCCGCAGGGTCATCGACAAGCGAGAAGCCGCGCTGACCCAGCTGCGCGATCATCTGAGGGACGGAGCACGGGTTTCGCGTTGGCTTTGGGTAGCCTCGGGGCGCGTGGATTTGCATCCGCTCGAACCGGCGACCCTCCGTCTGGCGCAGAATGGCATCAAGTTCGTCGGCCGGCAGATCAAGAGCGGCGATATCGCCTGATCCGCCCCCTCCCCTCACGGCTTCAGATAATCGAATCCGTGCTGCTCCAGCTGCATGATCCGGATCACGCCCCCCGGCACCACCACCGCCTGCGGCAGCAACGCCGGCAGATGCCCGGTCATCTTTGCCATCGCCAGCATGGTGTTGTGGCAGGCATCGAACTCCACCCCCTGCGAGTCGAGCGAGGCGATGCGGCGGGCCATGATGCTGTCGCGGAACAGCATCATCAGCCCCGGCCCATAGGCCACCACCACGATCTGCACTTTGTCGGTGCCCAGGTTCTGCAGCATGTTGGTGACGTTGTTGAGCGTCTGCGTCCAGACCGCCGGGCTGCCCGAACTCACCTGGATCACCGCATGGGCGATGGCGAACGGATGCGGGTGGGCGAAGCCCGGCTTGGCGAAATCGAAGCTTTTCAGCATCGAGCGATCGTCGGCCCGGGCCGCCGCCGGCGCGGCCAATGCCGCCAGCAGCGCCAAGGCGCCAAAGATACGGGAAATGCGCATTTCTGATCTCCTCCCTGGGGTTTCAGTGGTATGATATTCCCTCAATCGCCCGATATGCGCAAGAGCATTCTCGTCCGGCCGCCATTGCCGCGGCCCCGGCCGCCCGGTAGCCTCCCTCGGGACGAAGGAGGCCCCGCATGTCCAGGCACGTCATCGCGCGCGTGGCCGAAATCCCCCCCGGGGCGCGCAAGCTGGTCACCGTGCGCGGCCGGCCGATCGCGGTGTTCAACCTGGGCGGCGAATTTTTCGGCCTGCTCAACCGCTGCCCGCACGAGGGTGGGCCGATGTGCGAGGGCGTCCTGACCGGACTGATCGAGGCCGACACCCCCGGCGCCTATCGCTTCACCCGCCAGGGCGAGGTGCTGCGCTGCCCCTGGCATGGCTGGGAGTTCGACATCCGCACCGGCCAGTCCTGGTGCGACCCGGCGCATGTCGGGCTGCGAGCCTACAAGGTGGAGGTCGCGCCGGGGGCGGCGGTGGCGAAAGGCCCCTATGTCGCCGAGACGATCCCGGTCACGCTGGAGGACGACTACGTGGTGGTCGAGGTTTGATCGGCCGACTCAGGTGTCTGGTCATTAATGAAGCCGAGATTGCCGATTATTCAGGCGCCGCGACCTCAGCGCCACCAGAGCGAGGCCGCCAGCGCCAGCGCCAGCGCCGCCGCCAGCCCCTGCCAGAACGGCAGGCGGTAGCGCTCGTAGGGGGTCGGCGGGCGCGGCGCCGCCGGCGCGTGCGCCGGTCCGGCATCCAGCTCGGCGGCGAACTCCGCCATGTCGGCGAAGCGCTCGGCCGGGTCGGGCGCCATCGCGCGCGCCAGCGCCGCGCCGAGCCAGGCCGGCAGGTCCGGGCGCAGCGGCGCCAGTTCGCGCGGGCGCTCCAGGCGCGGCGGCGTCACCGCATCGGGGTTGGCGTAAGGGAAGACGCCGGTCAGGGCCCGGAACAGGGTGACGCCCAGGGCGAACAGGTCGGTCGCCACATTGCCCGCCTCGCCGCGCAGCATCTCGGGGGCCATGTAGGCGCGGGTGCCGGGGATCGCCTCGGGGGGGAAATCCTCGAGACCGGGCAGCCGGACCACGCCCAGATCGAGCAGCCGGAGCTTGCCCCCGGCCTCCAGCATCACATTGTCCGGCTTGACGTCGCGATGGATGATCCCCGCCCGGTGCAGGCTGCCGAGCCCTTGCGCCAGGCGCACCCCGATGCCGCGGATTTCCTCGAGACCGATCGAGGGGGCGCGGGCGAGGCGGGTTTCCAGCAATTCGCCGACATAGAGCGGCATGACGGTATAGAGGCAGGTCTGCCGCCCGGGCGGCAGCGCGATCACATGCGCGACCCAGGGGCTGGTGACCCGGCTGCCCACCCAGGCCTCGCGCACGAAGGCGGCGTGGAAGGTGGCGTCCGCGGCCACCTGCGGCTTGGGGAATTTCAGCACCACCGTCGCCCCGTCGGCCTCGTCGATGGCGCCGAACAGGCGCGAGTAGGTGCCGTCCGAGACCAGCGTGTTGAGCACGAACCCATCGACGGACTCACCGACATTCGGGGTCGGGATCAGGGGTAGGGCGCGGATCGCGCTGCCGACGTCGTCCGAGCGCAGGTCGGGCAGGCTGACCACGTCCAGCACCAGGGCGGTGCAGTTGTCGGTGCTGCCGGCGTCCAGGGCGGCGGCGACCAGGGCGCGGGCGGTGTCCTCGGGGGCGGAGCGGATGCGCAGGATGTCGGCGATGGTCTCGTCCACCAGCACCCCGTGGACGCCGTCGGTGCAGAGCAGGAACCGGTCATGCAGCGCCACCGCGAGGGTGGTGTAGTCGAGCCGCAGCTCGGCCTCGATCCCGAGGGCGCGGGTCAGCATCGGCGACCGGCCGCGATCGTCGCGGACGTGATCGTCGGTCAGCCGGGTCAGGCGGTCGGCGCTGAGGCGATAGGCGCGCGAGTCCCCGACATGGAAGAGATGCGCGAGCCGCCCGCGCAGCACCAGCGCGGTGAAGGTGCAGCCCATGCCGACCAGGCCGGCATCGGCCCGGCCCTGGGAATGGATCCAGGAATTGAGGGCGTTGAGGATGCGGGCCCCGGCGCGGCGCAGCTCCACCGTCTCCGGCACGTCCCAGAGCCCGTCGAGGAAGCCGCGCACCGCGGTCTCGGCCGCCTCGCGCCCGCCGCGGGCGCTGCCGATGCCGTCGGCGATGGCGCAGGCGACGTCGCGGCGTTCCGCCGGCGGGCGGGCGCCGAGGATGGCGCCGGCGAAATCCTCGTTGCGCGGACGCGGGCCGGGCAGCGAGGCGACGCCGATGCCGGCGCGTGGGACCGATGCTTCCTCCGCGGTCGGGGTCATGGGGTGGCCTTCGGCTGTGATGGCGCCGCGCGGGCGCTTCTTTTGTCAAGCAAGCCGCGTGCAAACCGCCCGCCCTGGGGTGGATGGCATGTGCCTTGCTTACCCTCCCGGCGGCGCGATCGTACCGGCGTTCCTGCCGATTGGGAAAAACCCGCGGGGTCAGGGTGCCGGCGCTTCGGCCGACGATGCCGTCGGAACCTTTATCAACAGGTCTGGAGGAAGATTCGTGCTCGTACCCTCACCCAAATGGCTCGATACCGGCGACAATGCCTGGCAGCTTGCGGCGGCGACCTTCGTCAGCCTGCAAAGCATCCCCGGGCTGGTCGTGCTCTACGGCGGCGTGGTCAAGAAGAAATGGGCGATCAATTCCGCCTTCATGTCGATCTATGCCTTCGCCTCGGTGCTCGTGGTCTGGATTCTGTTCGACTATAATCTCGCCTTCGGACCACAATGGTTTCCATTCCTCGGCAAGCCGTTCCCGGCGCTGTCGGCGGCCTTCGAACTCGGCCAGGCCACCGTGCCGGCGGCGGCCTCGGGGATGCCACCGATGGGCTTCCCGATGGCGACCCTGGTCTATTTCCAGTTCGTCTTCGCCGCCATCACCGTCATCATCCTTGCCGGATCGGTGCTGGGCCGCATGAGTTTCAAGGCCTGGATGATCTTCTGCCCGGTCTGGATGACCCTGGTCTATACGGTGGGGGCGTTCAGCATCTGGGGCGGCGGCTGGCTCGCCGGCATGGGGGCGGCGGATTTCTCGGGCGGCTACGTCATCCATCTGGCCGCCGCCGCCTCGGGCTTCACCGCCGCGGCGGTGATCGGTCCGCGGCTGCAACAGGACCGCGACCATTTCCCGCCCAACAGCCTGCTGGTGGCGCTGGTGGGCGCCGGCATCCTCTGGCTCGGCTGGAACGGGTTCAACGGCGGTGACCCCTACTTCGCCAATGCCGATGCCGGGGCGGCGGTGCTGAACACCAACATCGCCTCCTGCGTGGGCGTGATGGTGTGGACGCTGATGGACTACATGTCCTACGGCAAGCCCTCGGTCATCGGCGCGGTGAACGGCATGATCGCGGGGCTGGTGGCCATCACCCCGGCGGCCGGTTACGTGAGCGGCTGGGGCGCGCTCATCATCGGCGTCTGCGCGGGCATCATTCCCTGGTTCGCGATGAACAAGATCCAGAAGACCGCGCTGATGATGAAGGTCGATGACACGCTCGGCGTGTTCTCCACCCATGGCGTCGCCGGGCTGATGGGCGGGCTGCTGACCGGCGTCCTGGCGACCCCGGACATGCTGGAATATGTCGGCACCGCCAAGGACGCGCCGGGCGTGAACGTCACCGGCCTGCTCTACGGCAACCCGCACCAGCTGCTGGTGCAGATCTACGCCGCGATCTTCATCATCGTCTATAACGTGGTCGCCACCTTCATCATCCTCAAGGTGATCTCGTTCTTCACCCCGCTCCGGATGGACGAGGCGACGCTGAAAGTGGGCGACGACGCCGTCCACGGCGAGACCGCCTACGCGATCGGCGTGGAGGGCGAGTAACCCTTCCGGGGCTGATCGCCCGGATGCGCGGGGCGGGTCCCTCGGGGCCCGCCCCGTTCGCGTACCGGCGCGGAAACCTCTCGTTCACCCGGGGGCGCGATGCTCTGCCCATGCGCCGCCTTTCCTTGGTTCCGGCCCTGCTCTGCCTCGCGGCCCCACTCTGCCTCGCGGCCTTGTCCGGCTGCGCGGCATCGGGGCCGCTGTCCTACGCCGGCTCCCCCGGCTGCGACGTGGTGACCGCGGTGCGCATGACCCTGGCCGGCCTGCCCTGCCCACCCCCCCCGCCGCCGCCCGCGCCCTATTGCACCCGCAGCCTGGGCGATGCCGATTGCTGGTCCGATCCGGCGAAACTCCGCGACCATCCGCCGCAGCTCGCCGATGGGGGCTGGGTGGCGCCAACCCCGATCCTGCTTCTCCACCCGGTGGCGATCAAACCCGGCGAGCCGTGATGGGACTGGACAGAACTACGGGCATTCCGTATATAGCGGCAGGTCTCCGGTTTGCCTGGGACGACGCCAAGGCCGCGGCCAACCTGGTCAAGCACGGGGTGTCGTTTGCCTACGCGACGCGCGTGTTTCTCGATCCAGATCGGGTCGCGGTGGACGCCTCGCGGCCGGAGGACGGGGAACGACGGCTCAAGCTGGTCGGGGCGATCGGCGGGCTGGTGTTCGCCGTGGTTGTCACCGAACGCGACGGCGCGATCCGCCTGATCTCGGCGCGCCGCTGCAATGCCGCGGAGGCACGTGCCTATGGCCCGGTTCACCCTTGACCTCCGACACCCGCCGGCGCTGACGCCGGCCGACCAGGCGCAGCTCGACGGGCTCACGGATGCCGACATCACTCGGGGCGCCGAGGCCGACCCCGACAACCCACCGCTGTCCGAGGCCGAGCTGGCCCGGCTGCGCGGGGCGATGCGGGTGCGCCAGGTGCGCGCCGGCGCGGGACTCAGCCAGGCCGCCTTCGCCCGCGCCTATCACATCTCGCTGGCGCGGCTGCGCGACCTGGAACAGGGCCGCAGCGGGGCGGACAGCGCCTTGCAGGCCTATCTGACGGTCATCGAACGCGAGCCGGAGGCGGTGGCGCGCGCGCTGGCATAGGCCGCTACCCCAGGCCGCGCAGCCAGGCCTCGGTCGCCGCGGCCACCTGGGCCGGCGCATCCGCCGCCCCGCTCAGCGCCTCCAGCCGCAGCACGAGCGGCTCGCCGACGCCGAGCGTGGCCAGCACCGCCCGCAGATAGGGCAGCAGGAAATCCGGCTGCCGCGCCGCCGGGGGCGAGATCACGCCGCCGGCGGCGACCACCAGGTAGCAGGGCCGCGGCGCCAGGGTGCCGACCTTGCCCGCGGACGTGCGGCGGAACGTGCGCTCCACCCGCAGCACCTGGTCGATCCAGGCTTTCAGCACCGCCGGCACGGTGAAATTATGCATCGGCGTGGAGATCACCAGCAGGTCGGTGGTTTCGAGCTCGGCGATCAGGCGCTCGGACTCCGCCAGCGCCGCGTGCTGGGCGGCCGAGCGCGCATCGGGCGGGGTCAGCATCGCCGCGGCGAAGCCGGCATCGACCCAGGGCGGCGGGGTGTCGGCCAGATCGCGGCGGATCTCGCGCCAGGGCTGATGCCGCGCGCGCAGCCGGTCCAGCAGCAGCGCGGTGGCCTGCCGGCCGAGCGAAGCCGCCCCGCGCGGGCTGGCCTCCACCACCAGGGCAGCGGTCACCGCAGGTCGATCCCGAAATGCAGCCCGCGCGCGAGCATCCCGAAGCGGAAATAGAACCGCTGCGCCAGCGCGTTCTCGAGCCCGGTATCCAGTATCATGCGCCGGCAGCCGGCGGCGCGGGCGGCGTCGGCAACGGCGGTGAGCAATCGCGCGCCGAGGCCGGAGCGGCGTTCCGTCTCCGCCACCACCAGATCATCGACATAGGCGAAGCGGCCGTGGATCAGGTTCTCGGTCAGCCGCCACCCGGCCGCACCCACCGCTTGGCCATCCCGCCAGGCGGCGAGCAGCCGGTAGCCCTGGGCGTGCTGGCGTTCGACCTGGGCTGCGAAGGCGGCCGGGTCCGCGAGGTGCGGGCGCAACGCGCGCAGCACCGGGAAACACGCCGCAAGCGCGGCGGCATCCTCCGCCGCGCGCAGGATCGTGTCGGTCATGCCGCCGCCACGTCATGGACGTAGCGCATCCCGATCGCCAGCCGGTTCCAGAGGTTGATGGTACCGATCAGGATGGTCAGATCGACGATCTCGCGGTCCGAGAAATGATCGCGCAGCGGCGCGTAGGCGACGTCGGGTGCATGGGTCTCGGCGACCAGGGTCAGCGCCTCGGTCCAGCCCAGCACGGCCCGTTCGGCGGCGGTGAAGAGCGGCGAGTCGCGCCAGCCGGCAAGAACATGCAGGCGCTGCTCCGGCTCGCCGGCGGCGCGCAGCAGGCGGGAATGCATGTCGAGGCAGAAGGCGCAGCCGTTGATCTGCGAGGCGCGCAGCTTCACCAACTCGATCAGCCGTTCCGGCAGGCCATGCGCGCGCGCGGCGGCTTCCACGGCGCGGATGGCGCGATAGGCGTCGGGCGACAGGTCGGGCGGGGACAGGCGTTCGGTGTGCATGGCATCGGCTCCCGAGGAACCGGGTGAGGGTGGCGCGCCGATGGCTCACTGCAAAGTACCAAAACTCGGCTAAATTATTGGGCCATGGCACTCTTCACCCTCGACCGGACCCGGCGGCGGTCGCTGCAGGACCAGCTGGCCGGGCGCATCCGCGCCGCGGTGGCCGACGGCACCCTCGCGCCCGGGGAACGGCTGGCCTCGGCGCGGGCGCTGGCGGCGCAGCTCGGCGTCGCGCGCGGGACGGTGGATGCGGCCTATGCCCGGCTGGCCGGCGAGGGGCTGCTGATGACCCAGGGTCCCCGCGGCACCCTCGTCTCGCCGGCGGCGCGTCCCGGCGCCGCGCCGACCGTCTCGTCGCCGCTCGGGCCGCCCCTTGCGCCGCCCGCCCGCCCGCCGCCGCTCCGCGTGGGGCTTCCGGCGCTGGATTTGTTTCCCCGCGCGCTGTGGGCGCGGCTGGTGGCGCGCGCGGCGCGCGGGGGGGCCGGCGCGGCGCTGGCCTACCCGGATCCGGCCGGGCTTGCGGCGCTGCGGGCGGCGATCGCGTCCTATCTCGCGGTGGCGCGCGGGGTCGCCTGCGCGGCCTCGCAGGTGATCGTGACCGCGGGCTACCAGGGCGCGCTGACCTTGCTGGCGCGGCTGCTGTTGCCCGCCGGCGCGGCGGTGTGGTGCGAAAATCCGGGCTACAAGCTGGCGGCGCGGGCGCTGGCGGCAGCCGGCGCGCTGGTCTTGCCGCTGGCGGTGGATGCGGAGGGCGCCACCATCCCGCCCGATGATCGGGCGCGGGTCGCGGTGCTGACGCCGGCCCATCAGAGCCCGACCGGGGTCGCGCTTTCGGCGCATCGACGGCAGGCGCTGCTGGACTGGGCGGCGCGCCGCGGCGGATTCCTGATCGAGGATGATTACGATGCCGAGTTCCACTACCTCGGGGTGCGTCCGCCGGCGCTGAAAAGCCGGGACACCGGCGATCGGGTGATCCTGGCCGGCAGCTTCAGCAAGACGCTGTTCCCTGGCCTGCGGCTTGGTTATGTGGTGGTGCCGGCGGAGCTGCTCGTCGCGGCGACCCGGCAGGCGCTGCTGGCGACGCATGGCGCGCCGGCGCTGACCCAGGCGGCGGTGGCCGCGTTCCTGACCGAGGGGCATTTCGCCCGCCATCTGCGCCGGATGCGCTCGGCCTATGCGGTACGGCGGGCGGCGCTGGCCGCGGCGGTGACCGAGGCGTTCGCGGGGCGGCTGACGGTGCTGCCGCGGCCGGGCGGGTTGCAGCTGCTGGCCCTCTGCCCCGACGGCACCCGCCCGGGGTGGGACCTGGCGGCGGTGCGGCGGGCCGAGGCGGCCGGGCTCGGGCCGGCGGCGCTGTCGGCGCAGTTCCTGGGGCCGCCCCGCGCGCAGGGATTGTTGCTGGGGTTTACCAATATCGCCGAGACCGACGCCGCGCCGATCGCCGCGGCGCTGCGCCGGGCGGTGGGGCCGATCCCGCCCGTCCCACCTTGCCCGACCGCGGGCCTGACGCCATAGAACCGGCCGGCCTCAAAACTTCGGAGCTCCCTCGCCCATGCCCGCCATCACCCTGCCCGACGGTTCCGTGCGTCATTTCGCCGCGCCCGTCACCGGCACCGCGGTGGCCGAGGCGATCGGCCCCGGCCTCGCCCGCGCCGCGCTGGCCATGCGCCTCGACGGCAAGCTGGTCGATCTGGCGACCGAGATCGAGCACGACGCGGCGGTGGTGTTCGTCACCCGGCGCGACCCGGAGGCGCTGGAGCTGATCCGCCACGACGCCGCGCATGTGCTGGCCGAGGCGGTGCAGAGCCTGTTCCCCGGCACCCAGGTGACCATCGGCCCGGCGATCGAGCACGGGTTCTATTACGACTTCGCCCGCAACGAGCCGTTCACCCCGGAGGATTTTCCCGCCATCGAAGCGCGGATGCACGAGATCGTCGCGCGTGGCGCGCCGTTCCGCCGCCGCGTGCTGGACCGCGAGGACGCGATCCGCTTCTTCCAGGACAAGGGAGAGAAATACAAGGCGGAACTGATCCAGGACCTGCCCAGGGGCGAGACGATCAGCCTCTATACCCAGGGCGAATGGGTCGATCTTTGCCGCGGGCCGCATATGCGCGCGACCTCCGATATCGGCCCCGCCTTCAAGCTGATGAAGGTGGCCGGGGCCTATTGGCGCGGCGATCACCGCAACGCCATGCTGAGCCGCATCTACGGCACCGCCTGGCGCGACCAGAAGGAGCTCGATGCCTATCTGCATCAGCTCGAGGAAGCCGAGCGCCGCGATCACCGCCGCATCGGCAAGGAGATGGACCTGTTTCATATCCAGGAGGAAGCGGTCGGCAGCATCTTCTGGCATCCGAACGGGTGGCGTCTCTATCGGACCACGGAAGCCTATATGCGCCGGCGGCTGGACGCGGCGGGCTATCAGGAAGTGCGCACCCCGCAGCTGGTGGATCGCGCGCTGTGGGAAGCCTCCGGGCACTGGGAGAAATTCCGCCAGAACATGTTCGTGGCGCAGGTGGAGGACGAGGACAAGACCCTCGCGCTCAAGCCGATGAACTGCCCGTGCCATGTGCAGATCTTCCGCCAGGGCGTGCGCTCCTACCGCGAGTTGCCGCTGCGCATGGCCGAATTCGGCGCCTGCCACCGCTACGAGCCGTCGGGCGCGCTGCACGGCATCATGCGCGTGCGCGCCTTCACCCAGGACGACGCGCATATCTTCTGCACCGAGGACCAGATCGCCTCCGAAACCGTGCGCTTCGTGGCGCTGCTGTCGTCGATCTATCGCGACTTCGGCTTCGAGAGTTTCGCGGTGAAGTTCTCCGACCGCCCGGCGGTGCGCGCCGGCGAGGATGCGGTCTGGGATCGCGCCGAGGCGGCGCTGCGCGAGGCCTGCGCCACCGCCGGCGTCGCCTACACGCTCAACCCCGGCGAGGGCGCGTTCTACGGCCCGAAGCTGGAATTCGTGCTGCGCGATGCGATCGGGCGCGACTGGCAGTGCGGCACCTTGCAGGTGGATTTCGTGCTGCCCGAGCGGCTGGACGCGGAATACACCGCCGAGGACGGCGCCCGCCGCCGCCCGGTCATGCTGCACCGGGCGATCCTGGGCAGCTTCGAGCGCTTCCTCGGCATATTGATCGAGCAATATGCCGGCCGGTTCCCGCTCTGGCTCGCCCCGGTGCAGGCGGTGGTGGCGACCATCGTCTCCGACGCCGACACCTATGCCGCCGAGGTGGCCGAGACGCTGCGGCGGGCGGGGCTGGAGGTGCGGCTCGACACCTCGAACCAGAAGATCAACGCCAAGATCCGCACCCACAGCCTCGCGCATGTGCCGGTGCTGGTGGTGGTCGGAAGGAAGGAGGCGGAGACCCGCGAGGTCGCGCTGCGCCGGCTTGGCGGGGCGGCGCAGGAGGTGCTGGGGCTGGAAGCGGCGGCGGCGGCGCTGGCCGCCGAGGCGCGCCCGCCCGATCAGGCCTTGTGAATCGGGTCGATCCAGGCCACCGGCTCCGGCGCCTCGACCGGGGCGATGTCGAGATTGACCACCACCGCCTCGTTATCGCTGCGCACCAGGACGCATTCCAGGGTCTCGTCGGAGCTGGCGTTGATCTCCTGATGCGGCACGAAGGGCGGGACGTAGATGAAATCGCCCGGCCCGGCCTCGGCGGTGAATTCCAGGTGATCGCCCCAGCGCATCCGGGCCCGGCCTTTCAGGACATAGATCACGCTTTCCAGCTCGCCGTGATGATGCGCGCCGGTCTTGGCGCCGGGGTGGATATGCACCGTGCCGGCCCAGATCTTCTGCGCGCCGACGCGGGCGTAGTTGATCGCCGCGGCGCGGTTCATCCCCGGCGTCTGGGCGGTGTTGGTGTCCAGGTTGCTGCCCGGGATCACCTTCACGCCGTGTTCCTTCCAGTCCATCGTCACCCTCCTGATCGCCGGGCTCGCTACCGCCTGGCGGGCGGGCGGACAAGCCCGCTTGGCGCCGCCCCGGGCCCTGCGTAGAACCCCCCGCCAGCCTGCGGAGCCCGCCCGTGCCCGAGACGCTCGAAACCGATGTCGCCGTGATCGGCGCCGGCCCCGCCGGGCTGTTCGCCGTCTTCGAACTCGGGATGCTGAAGCTGCGCGCGGTGCTGATCGACGCGCTGGCCGAGACCGGCGGGCAATGCGCGGCGCTCTATCCCGAAAAGCCGATCTACGACATCCCCGCCCATCCCGCGATCGACGCCGGGGCGCTGGTGGCGGCGCTGGAACGCCAGATCGCGCCGTTCGCCGCGCCGCGTCTGCTGGGCCAGGTGGTGGTGGCGCTGTCCGGCGGGCCGGGCGCGTTCGTCCTGCGGACCGATGCCGGCGCGCGGGTCGCGGCGCGCGCGGTGGTGATCGCCGCCGGCGCCGGCGCGTTCGGCCCCAACCGCCCGCCGCTGGCGGACCTCGCCGCCTACGAGGCCACCGGCGCGGTGCGCTATTTCGTGCGCGACCGGGAAAGCTTGCGCGGCCGGCGGGTGGTGATCGCCGGCGGCGGCGATTCCGCGGTGGACTGGGCGCTGGCGCTCAAGGACCTGGCCCGGGTGGCGGTGGTGCATCGCCGCCCCCGCTTCCGCGCCGCGCCGGAGACCGCCGCCGCGCTGGAAGAAGCCGCCGCGCGCGGCGAGGTGGAGCTCGTCATCCCCTACCAGCTGCACGCGCTGCACGGGGACGCGGGGGTGCTGGCCGGGGTGGAAGTGGCGACCCTGGCCGGCGAGACCCGGATGCTGCCCGCCGATGTGCTGCTGGCGTTCTTCGGCCTCGCCGCCGAGCTGGGTCCGATCGCGACCTGGGGGCTGGCGCTGGATCAGCACCGGATCACCGTCGATCCGGCGACCTGCGCGACCTCGCGGCCCGGCATCCATGCGATCGGCGACGTCGCGCAGTATCCGGGCAAGCTCAAGCTGATCCTGCAAGGCTTCTCGGAGGCGGCGATGGCCGCGCACGCCATCTGGGACCTGTTGCACCCGGGCCAGGCGCTGCATTTCGCCTATTCCACCACCACCGGCATCCCGGGCAGCTGAGCATGGCGACCCTGCGGGCGACCCTGGGCCTGCCCGCGACGTCGGCCGGCATCGCCGAGGCCGCGGCGCTGCTGCGCGCCGGCGCGCTGGTCGCGTTCGGCACCGAGACGGTCTATGGCCTCGGCGCCGATGCCACCAATGCGGAAGCGGTGGCCGGCATTTTCGCCGCCAAGCAGCGACCGCGCTTCAACCCGCTGATCTGCCACTATCCCGACCCGGCGGCGCCGTTCGCCGATGTGGCGGCAACCCCGCTCGCCGAGCGCCTGGCCGGGATGTTCTGGCCGGGGCCGCTGACCCTGATCCTGCCGCGCCGCGAACCGGGCCGAGTGGCGCTGCTGACCGGGGCGGGGCTGCCCAGCCTCGCGGTGCGGGTGCCCGCGCATCCGGTCGCCCGCGCCCTGCTGGCGTTGGTGGGCCGGCCGGTGGCGGCACCCTCGGCCAATCGCTCCGGGCGGATCAGCCCGACCCGCGCCGAGGATGTGCTGGCCGAGCTCGACGGGCGGATCGCCGCGGTGCTGGACAGCGGCCCCTGCGCGGTGGGGGTGGAATCGACGGTCCTCGACCTGACCGGGCCGACGCCGGTGCTGCTGCGCCCGGGCGGCGTGGCGGCGGAGGCGTTGCGCGCCGCGCTCGGCGGCCGGCTCGATCGGGCCGGCCCGATCGCCGCGCCGGAGGCGGTGCGCGCGCCGGGCCAGCTCGCCTCGCACTACGCGCCCAGCCTGCCGGTTCGCCTCGAAGCGACTTCGGTAGCAGCCGACGAGGCGCTACTGGCGTTCGGCCCGCCCCTGCCCGGGGCCGGCGCGGTCTTCGCGCTCAGCGTGGCGGCGGATCTCACCGAGGCGGCGGCGCGGCTCTTCGCCGGGCTGCGCGCGCTGGATGCGTCGGGGATGGCGCGGATCGCGGTGATGCCGGTGCCACGCCACGGGCTGGGGCTGGCGATCAACGACCGGCTGGCCCGCGCGGCGGCGGACCGGCCGGGTTGACCGCTACCGCCCGCTCGCCGACCGCCCGCGTTCGAGCGCGGCGTAGGAAGGCACCGGAGCGGCCATCAGCCAGCGGAATCCTTGCGCCAGCACCGCATCGACGTTCTTCGTATCGACATGCGGATGCCCGCAGGGCACGCCGGCATCCTTGCAGATCGCAACCACCTCGGCGATGGCGGCGGCGACGGTCGGATGTTCGTACTGGCGCGGATGGCCGAGGTCCTGCGACAGGTCGCCCTCGCCCACCAGCACCACGCCGATGCCGGGGACGTCCTTCAGGATCCGCGGCAGGTTGGCGATGGCGCGCTTCTCCTCGCACATGATGGCGACCAGGATCTCCCCGTCCGGGGCCAGCGGCCAGACATCGGCGCGCTTGTAGTAGTCCTGGGCGGAGATGCCCCAGTAGCGGGCCGCGGCGGTGGGCGCGTCGCCGCGCTGGCCCGCGGGGTGGAAATGAGGGGCACCCTCGGGCCGCGGATAGCGGCAGGCGGCGACCGCGTTGCGCGCGTCCTCGACCGTCGAGACATGCGGCCAGACCACCCCATAGACGCCGATATCCAGCACCTGCTTGGCGATCCACTGGCTGTTCTCGCCGCCGTTGGGCGGGATGCGGACCATCGGCGTGACCGCCGGCGCGACGCTGCCGGCGGCGGCGATCTGGCCGCGGTTGAGCATGTATTGCAGGCAGTGGCGGAGCGCGGTGATGTCGTACGGATTGTGTTCCATCTCGAACACCACCGCGTCATAGGCGGTGGTGGCCAGCGAGATCGCGGTGCCGAGCTCGGGTGGGGCGAAGGTGGTGAAGGCGGGCTTGCCGGATTCCAGGGCGCGGATGGCGCCGTTCAGGCGGGGCAGGTCGGGCATGGTGGCGGCTCCGGATCAGAGGGGGAGGAAGATCTCGTCGGCGGCGTAGGCGCGCGGGATCAGCCGGTCGGCGGCGGTGTAGCGCATCAGGGTTTCGATGGCGGCGCGGTTGGCGGCGAGGCCATAGGGCAGCGGGTCGGCCCCCTCCAGCGCTGGCACCGGGGCCGGCGGGGCGGCATCCTTGGCGGCGGCGAAGAGGGCGACGAGTTCGCCGGGCAGCCACGGGTGCTGGTCCACCAGCCGGCGTTGCAGGGCCATCGCGTGATTGACCGGGTAGATGCCGGTGCGGCGGTACCAGGCCGCGGCCTCGGCGGCGGCATCGGGGATCACGCTGCGGGTTTCACCCGGGGCGAGGCCGGCCAGCGCGATGCCGGCGTCGATCTCGCCCGCGCGCAGCATCGCCGCGAGATCCGCCCCGGCTTGGGCGCGGGTGACGAAATCGGGGTCCGGGCTGTCGGCGACATGGGCGCCCTCGGTGGTGATCCAGCGGCACTGCTCGGGGCGCAGCCCGTAGGTCTCGGCCAGGATGCCGCGCAGCCAGACGCCGGTGGTCTGCGAGAAGGCGCGCACGCCGATGCGCGCGCCGGCGAGCGCGGTCGGACGCAGCGTGCTGTCGGCGCGGCAGACCAGGGCGGCGTGGTGGAAGCCGCGCATCAGCACGATCGGCAGGCCGATGATCGGCACCTGGCGGGCATGGGCCTGAGCCAGGGTGGCCACCGCCATCTCCGAGAGGTCGAAGGCGAGGTCGCGGACCATCGGGCGGAAAGCGCGGGAGATCGGGCTGATGGGAACGAAGTCGAAGGCGACGCGATCGGAGCGGACGCGGCCGTCGCGCAGCGCGCGCACATGCGGGTAGTCGGCGATGGCGGCGCGGAGGGTGAGGAGGGGCATGGCAGCCTTGGACGGGTGGGTTGGGCGGCAGAGTGCCATGCGTCGGGGTGGGGCGGCAAACCGCGGCGCCGCGGCGCGGCCGGCGCGGAAATGTCATGCGCGGATGGTTGACCGGGCGCCCTTCGCTCCCCTACTTGTCTAGACATGCCGGCGCCCACCCCTCGCCAAGCCTGGATCGCGGTGCTCGCCCGCGCCGATGCCGCGCGCATCGCCGCCGCCCTGCCGCCACCCGACGCCCGGCCCGAAGCCCGCCGCCTGCGCGGACCGGAAACCGGCCTGGTGATGCTGCGCGGGCGCATGGGCGGCACCGGCGCCCCGTTCAATCTCGGCGAGATCACCGTCACCCGCTGCACCCTTCGCCTGCGGGACGGGCCGGTGGGCCACGCCACCATCATGGGCCGCGACGCCGATCACGCCGAGCTGGCGGCGCTCGCCGACGCGCTGCTCCAGCACCCGGATTTCGCCGCCCCGCTCGGCGAGACCCTGATCGCGCCCCTGGCCGCGTCCCAGGCGGCGGCGCGGGCGGACATCGCCGCCCGCGCCGCCGCCACCAGGGTCGCGTTCTTCACCTTGCAGACGATGCGCGGATGAGCGCGGTCCCCGACCTGCCGGGTTTCCCCGACCCGGTCACCGACGCCCAGGCCGCGTTCCGCGCCATTCTGTGGGCGCAATCGCATCCCGGCGCCATCGTCGCCCCGGCCCCCACCCTGGCGGTGCCGCCGCCGCTGCCGATCGCCGCCGGCGCGCTGCTGCTGACCCTGGCCGACGCCGATACCGGGCTGTGGCTGGACCCGATCTTCGCCCCCGCCCGCGCCTGGCTGCGCTTCCACACCGGCGCGCCCGAAGTGCCGCTGTCCCGCGCCGGCTTCGTGCTGGCCGCCGGTCTGCCCGCCCTGGATACAATCGGGCTCGGCAGCGACGAGGCCCCGCAGGACGGTGCCAGCCTGATCCTTCCGGTGGCGGCGCTGGGGGAGGGCACGCGCTGGCGCCTGTCCGGCCCCGGGCTTGCCGCCAGCACCGATTTCGCCGCCGCCCTGCCGGAAGGATTCGCCGCCTTCTGGGCGGCCAACCACGCGCTCTTCCCGCGCGGGGTGGATGTGTTCCTCTGCGCCGGTCCCCGTCTTGCCGCCTTGCCCCGCTCGGCTGCGCTGGAGGTGGCGTAATGGCCTATGTCGCGGTCAAGGGCGGCGAACGCGCGATCGACGCCGCCCATGCCTGGCGGGAAGCGGCGCGGCGCGGCGATCCCGCGGTGCCGGCGCTGAGCACGGCGCAGATCGCGGGCCAGCTCGGCCGGGCGGTGGAACGGGTGATGGCGGAGGCCTCGCTGCACGATCCCGTGCTCGCCGCGCTGGCGATCCGCCAGGCCGAGGGGGATTTGATCGAGGCCGCCTTCCTGCTGCGCGCCTTCCGCACCACCCTGCCCCGGTTCGGCGCCGCCCTGCCGCTGGAGACCGGGCGGATGGCGGTGCGCCGGCGCGTCTCCGCCATCTTCAAGGACGTGCCGGGCGGACAGATCCTCGGCCCGACCACCGATTACACGCATCGGCTGCTGGATTTCACCCTGCTGGATGATGCCCCGCCGCCGGCCGCCCCGCGCGCCTCCGACCCTGTGGAGGCGATGCCGCGGGTGGCCGAGCTGCTCGCCGCCGAGGGCTTGTTGCGCCCGGAACCGGCCTCCGAGGTCACCCCGTTCGACCTCACCCGTGAAGCGCTGGCGCACCCGGCCCCGCGCGATGCGCGGCTCCAGGGCCTCGCCCGCGGCGATGAGGGGTTCCTGCTCGGCATGGGCTATTCCACCCAGCGCGGCTATGGCGGCAGCCACCCGTTCGCCGGCGAGATCCGCATGGGCGCGGTCAGCGTGGAGCTGGTTCCCGACGAGCTCGGCTTTCCGATCGACATCGGCGAGGTGGTGCTGACCGAGTGCCAGATGGTCAACCAGTTCCACGGCGGCAAGACCGAACCCGCCTGCTTCACCGCCGGCTACGGTCTGGCGTTCGGCCAGGCCGATCGGCGGGCGATGGCGATGGCGCTGCTCGACCGCGCGATGCAGGCGGAGGAACTCGGCGAGGCGGTCACCGCCCCGGCGCAGAATCCCGAGTTCGTGCTGGCGCACGCCGACAATATCGAGGCCACCGGCTTCGTCGAGCATCTGAAACTGCCGCACTACGTGGATTTCCAGTCCGAGGCCGAGGCGGTGCGCCGGCTGCGCGCGGCCGCCCTGGCGAAGGCGGCGGAATGAGGGGTTACAATTTCGCCTATCTGGACGAGCAGACCAAGCGGATGATCCGCCGCGCCATCCTGAAGGCGGTGGCGATTCCCGGTCACCAGGTGCCGTTCGGCGGGCGGGAGATGCCGCTGCCCTATGGCTGGGGCACCGGCGGAATCCAGGTCACCGCCGCCATCCTCGGGCCCCAGGACGTCCTGAAAGTGATCGACCAGGGTGCGGACGACACCACCAACGCGGTCTCCATCCGCCGCTTCTTCGCCCGCGTCGCCGGCATCGCCACCACCACCCGCACCACCGAGGCGAGCGTGATCCAGACCCGCCACCGCATCCCCGAAACGAAACTGCGGGCGGATCAGATCCTGGTCTATCAGGTGCCGCAGCCGGAGCCGCTCTATCGGCTGGAACCCTCGCGCGTGGCGGCGCGGCGGCTGCACGCGCTCGCCGAATACGGCGCCATGCATGTGCGCCTCTACGAGGACATCGCCCGGCTCGGCGCGGTGGCGATCAGCTACGACTATCCGGTGCTGGTCAATCGCCGCTACATCACCTCGCCCAGCCCCATCCCCGCCTTCGACAACCCGAAGCTGCACCGGATGGCGGCGCTGCAATTGTTCGGCGCCGGGCGGGAGAAGCGCATCTACGCCATCCCGCCCTATACCGAGGTGCGCTCGCTGGATTTCGAGGATCATCCGTTCCGCCCGCATCGCGCCGATGGCGCCTGCGCGCTCTGTGGGGCCCGCGATTCCTACCTCGACGAGGTGCTGACCGACGATCGCGGCGGGCGGATGTTCGTCTGCTCCGATACCGACTACTGCGCCGGCCGGGCGGCATGAGCACCCCGCCGCTGCTGCGCGCCGAGGGGCTGTGCCTTTCCTACGGCGCGCTGGCGGCGCTGGACCAGGTGGGCCTCGCGCTCTGGCCGGGCGAGGTGCTGGCGGTGGTGGGCGAATCAGGGTCCGGCAAGACCTCGCTGCTCGACGTGCTGTCGGGCCGGCGGACGCCGGATGCGGGAACGGTGCTTTATCAAGACGAATCCGGCGCGACCCGCGAGGTCCACGCCATGGCCGCGCCGCTGTTGCGCCGGCTGCACCGCTCCGACTGGGGCTTCGTCCACCAGGACCCGCGCGAGAGCCTGCGCATGGAGATCAGCGCCGGCGGCAATATCGGCGAGCGGCTGATGGAATCCGGGCGCCGCCACTACGGTGCGATCCGCGCCACCGCCGCGCACTGGCTCGCCGAAGTGGAGATCGACCCGGCGCGGATCGACGAACCGCCGCGGCGGTTCTCGGGCGGGATGCGCCAGCGCTTGCAGATCGCGCGCGCGCTGGTGACCCATCCGCGGCTGCTGTTCATGGACGAACCCACCGGCGGGCTCGACGTGTCGGTGCAGGCGCGCATCCTCGACCTGCTGCGCCGGCTGGTGGCGCGCCACCGCATCGCCGCGGTGCTGGTGACGCATGATCTCGGGGTGGCGCGGCTGCTGGCGCAGCGGATCGCGGTGATGCGGGCGGGGCGGGTGGTGGAGACCGGGCTCACCGACCAGGTGCTGGACGATCCGCTGCACCCGTATTCGCAGCTGCTGGTGAGCGCGGTGCTGCGGGTCTAACCGATCCGGAACGACGGCTCGCGCTTCTCCACGAACGCCGCCATCCCCTCCTGCTGATCGGGGGTGCCGAACAGCGGCAGGAACAGGGTGCGCTCGGCGCGCACGCCCTCGGCCAGCACGGTCTCGAAGGCGCGGTTGACCGCCTGCTTGGCCACCACCGTCGCCACCGGCGACATCGCGGCGATGCTGGCGGCGAGCTTGAGCGCCTCCTCGAGCAGCGAGGCCGCCGGCACCACCCTTGCCACCAGGTTGGACCGCTCCGCCTCGGCGGCGTCCATCATCCGCCCGGTCAGCACCAGCTCCATCGCCTTCGCCTTGCCCACCGCGCGGGTCAGCCGCTGGGTGCCGCCGGCGCCGGGGATGATGCCCAGCTTGATCTCCGGCTGGCCGAATTTCGCGGTATCGGCGGCCAGGATGATGTCGCACATCATCGCCAGCTCGCAGCCGCCGCCCAGCGCGAAGCCGGCCACCGCGGCGATGACCGGCTTCTTCACCCGGGTCACCGTCTCCCACTGCGCGCCGATGAAATCCTCGAGCAGGGCGGCGGGATGGGTGCGATCGCGCATCTCCTTGATGTCGGCGCCGGCGGCGAACGCCTTGTCCGAGCCGGTCAGCACGATCGCGCCGATCGCGGGATCGGCGTCGAAGGCCAGCAGCTGCACGCCGAGCTCACCCATCAGCTGGTCGCACAGCGCGTTCATCGCCGCCGGGCGGTTGAGGCGGATCAGGCCGACCCGGTCATGGGTCTCGACCAGGATGGTTTCATAGCTCATGCGATTTGCCTTTCCAGCGGCGAGGGTCAGCGGGGCAGCGCGAGACCGAAGCCGCGCGGGTCATGCGCGGCCATGCAGTGATCGGCGCCGTGCGGACAGAGGATCACCTGCGCGCGCCCCGGCGCCGGCACCGGACGCGGCATTGGCACGCCGGCGGCCAGCGCATCGGCCAGTGCCGCCCCGGCCGCCATGCCGGCGCCATCCTGCCCGGATCCGGCGGCGGCGGCCAGCAGCCGCTTGCGCCCGGGGTCCCAGGCCATCGCCGCGGCGAGCAGCGGCGGCGGCGTGCGCGCCGGCGAGGCGCCGGGCAGGAAGCCGAGCTCCGGCAGCACCCGCCCGGTGCCGAACAGGTTTCCGAGCGTCGTGGCGCAGGCCACCGCGCCGCCCTTGCGGTCCACCGCGAGGAAACTGGTGGAGGCCGGCAGCGGTCCCAGCCCGGCGGCGGGCAGGTTGGACTCCGCGAGCAATGTCGCCGGCGCCCCCTGCCCCGCTCGCCAGGCCGCCGCCACCGCCAGCGCCCTTGCCTGGGCGGCGGCGAGATCGGCGGGGGCGGCGCGCAGCGCCTGGAAGGCGGCGGCGGCGGCCAGCCCGCCATCGGCCGGCGGCGGCAGGAAGGCGGCGCGCGCGGTGTTTCCGCTGCCACCGGCCGGCAGCACGATCGGCGCCGCCAGCCACGCCTTGGTGGCGCGCAGCCCGGAAGCGGTCATCGGCCCGCCGACGGCGGCGGATTCATGAACCAGCCGCTGCGCCAGCAGCCCCTGGTAGAGATCGCCCACCCCGACCCGGCTGAGCCGTTCCAGCGTGGCCGAGAGCGCCGGATTTCGCAGCGTCTGGCCGGCGGCGAGCGGCACCCCGGCGGGGCCGAAGATCGCGCGGGCCGCCGGATCGGCCAGCAGCGGCGTGGCGACCACCGCGAGATCCGCCGCCAACGCGCGCGAGACCGGCACGCCGCGCCGGGCCGCGTCGGCGGCCGGGCGCAGCAGCGTGCCGAATGGCAGATGCCCGGCGGCGGCGTGCAGCAGATACATCCCGCGCGCGAAGCTCGGCAGCGCCGCCGGCCGGTCGGCCGGGGCAGCCGGCGGCATCGGCGCCGCCTGCGGGGGGAAGAGCACCGCCCGCGGCATCCCACCGGGGATGAAGCTGAGGCAGGCGCCGGAGCCGCCGAGGCCGACCCGGGAGGGCAAGGTGACCGCCAGGGTGAAGCCCATCGCCACCGCGGCATCGGCGGCATCTCCGCCGGCGGCCAGCACCTGGCGGCCGACCAGCGCCGCTTCGGGTTCCGGCGCCACCACGGCGCCGCGGAACGGGCCGGTCGTGGCGGCGGGGGCGCCAAGGGGGGCAGAGGGGCCGCCGCAGCCGGCAAGCAGCAGCGCGAGCAGGCCGGCGCCGAGGCGGCGGGCACGGCGGGGGCGGAGCGACGGGACCAAGACGGCGGTTTCCTCGGGGTCGGGACGGGCGGAGGCATAGACGGCGGCGGGGCCGCGGGCAATGCGCCGGCCCGGCTGGTGTCCCGATCGGCAAATGCCGATATCATGAATCGGGACACCAGTCTTTTATTTTCGGTGGCCTGCTTGTCCCTGAAATGGTTAGGCATTTCAGGGGCAGGACACTACCCGATCCCGTGCAGGAACCAGCAGAGATCGCCGCTCGCCGCGGCCATCCCGTCGCCGCGACGATAGAGCCAGAACCGCTGCCCCTCGGCATCCTCCACCCGCCAGTAGTCGCGCACCGCCTCGGTCTCGGCCGCGCGGCGCCACCATTCGCCGCGCACCCGCTCGGGCCCGTCGGCGCGGCGGACCAGGAAGCGCCGGCGGCGCCAGACGAAGGCGGCCGGAGGACGGTCCGGCAGCAGCGCCAGCGCCTCGATCGGCTGCGGCGGGGTCAGCAGCCGGGGTGGCCGCGGCAGGCCGGCGGGCCAGGCGCCCGCGGGCGGAGCCAGGGGGGGGATCATCGGTGGGATCATCGGCGGGATGCGGCGGACGGCGCGCTCCGGCACCGCGCTGGAGGTCGGGGCGACGCGCCAGATCCGGCCCTCGCCGAGCCGCCCGGCCAGGCGATCGAGCAACGGGGCCAGCGATGGGGGGGATGAGGCGGCGAGGCCGGTCTGCTCGGGCGCCAGCGGCTCGGCCCGGATCACCGCCAGGTGCAGGGCGGAGATGCCCTGCCCCGGGTCCAACCGCTCCAGCCGCGCCACCAGCAGCCGGGCCAGATGCGGCGCGGCGCGGGTGGCTGCGGCGGTGCCGGCGGTCAGGCGGGCCTCGGTGCCGTCCAGACGTTCGGCGCGCAGGGCGAGCCGCCGCGCGCCCAGCCCGGCCGCCTCCAGCCGCGCGCAGAGCGTCGCGCTCAGCGCCGCGATGGCGTCGGCGAGCAGGGGGACCAAGGGGGCGGCCTCGGTCAGCGGTTCGGGGAAGGTCCGCGTCGCCGCCAGCGCCACCGGCGGGGCCAGCGGCGACAGCGGCTCGGCCAGGTGCCCCAGCGCCTGATCCAGCCGCCGCAGCGCCACCGCGCCCAGCCGGCGCGCGAGCGGGGCGCGCGGCAGGGCCGCCAGATCGGCGATGCGTGTCACCCCCAGCCGTTCCAGCAGCGCCAGCGCCGGCGCGTCCAGCCGCAGCGCCGCCACCGGCAAGGGCGCCAGCGCCGCCGCCGCCCCGCCCGGCGGCACCATGCCGACCTCGCCATACCGGGCCACCGCCCAGGCCGCGCCCGGCGTATCCGCCACCGCCGCCCGCGCGGTCAGGCCGAACCGGGCCAGCCGGGCGGCGAGGTCGGCGAGCAGCGCCGCCTCCCCGCCGGCCAGGTGCGCCGCTCCGGTGATGTCGATCCAGAATCCGTCGGCGGCCGGGGCCACCAGCGGCGCATAGCGCAGCGCCCACCGGGCCAGGCGGGCCAGGCCCTCGGCCTCGCCCGCCGGGTCGGCCGGGATCGGGACCAGGGTGGTCAGCACCGCCTGGGCGGCGGCCAGGGTCATGCCCGGGCGCAGGCCGAGCCGGCGGGCCGCGGGATCGACCGCGTCCAGCACCCGCCGGCCGGCTTCGCTGATGACGGTGGCGCAGGGGCGCGCGCCGGCGGGGCGGCGCAGCCGTTCGGTGGGCCAGAAGGGCAGCCAGACCGAGACCACCCGCATGGTTCACCTCCGCGTGGAGGTGGAACATATAAAGAACGAAAGGCCAAGACAACCGTCCGCGCGATCCCCCTCTTGCCCCGCCGCCCCCCGCCGCCGATCCTGCGCGCGCCCCAACCCGGAGATGCAAATGCGGCGGTGGCTGCTGCTGTTGCTGGTCCTGCTGCTGCCCTTCCTGTCGCCGCCAGGCGCCGTGCCCGCCGGCGCGCACCCGCGCGTGGTCCTGGCCGCGGTGCCGATCGGGCGGACCGACCTGCCCTGGTGGCGCGACCGCTTCGCCGCCAAGGCGGCCGAGCTCCGTCGCGTCCATCCCGAACTGGTCTTCTACGGCGACTCCATCACCCAGGATTGGGAGCGCGCCGGCCCGCAGCCCTGGGCCGATTTCCGCCCGGTCTGGAACCACTATTATGGCGGGCGGCGGGCGGTTGATCTCGGCTTCATCGGCGACACCACCGCCTCCCTGATCTGGCGCATCGACCATGGCGAGGCCAGCGGCATCGCCCCGCGCGCCGCGGTGGTGCTGATCGGCGCCAACGACATGGGCGCCCCGCACTGGAACGCCGCCGAGACCACCGCCGGCATCGCCGAGGTGCTGCGGCTGCTGCACGCCCATCTGCCGCGCACGCGGATCCTGCTGCTGGCGGTGCTGCCCTCCGACCGCTCGGCCTGGATCACCCGCACCACCCACCAGATCAACCGCGTCCTGGCCGCCCGCTACGGCAAGGGGCGGGTCCCCTACGTCACCTTCCTCGACCTGAACCGGCTGTTCTATCGCCACGGCAAGCTGGATCTGGCGCTGTTCCTGGACCCGCATCTGCACCCGCCCGCCCCGCCGCTGCACCCCACGGCCGCGGCGCAGGCGGCGATGGCGGCGGCGATGGAGCCGGTGCTGGCGCGGCTGCTCGGCGACCGGCCGCGCCCACCGATGACGGCGCCATAGCGGCCGGGCGGATGGATACGGCGGCCTTCCTGGACCAGCTGCGCGGCTTCACCTCCGCCGGCGCGGGGACCGAGGCGCTGACCGATTCCGGCATCCCTTATCTGGTCAACGCCTTCTGGACCGCCGGCCAGCGCCAGGGGCACAGCCTGCACGAGATCAGCTACCGCGCCTGCTTCAAGCCGCAGCTGCCGGGCTTCTTCATCGACCGGCTGACGGCGCCGGGCGAGGCGGTGCTGGACCCGTTCATGGGCCGCGGCACCACCCCGTTGCAGGCGGCGCTGAGCGGCCGGCGGCCGCTCGGCAACGACATCAACCCGCTGTCGCTGCTGATGCTCCGCCCGCGGCTGGCCCCGCCCGCGCTGGGGACCCTCCTCCGCCGGCTGGAGGCGGTGCCGTGGGACGCGCCGGTGGCGGTGCGGGAGGATCTGCTCGCCTTCTATCACCCGTCCACCCTGCGCCGGCTCTCGGCGCTGCGCGCCTGGCTGCTGCGCGAGGCGCCGCCCGAGCGGACCGATCCCGATCCGGTCACCGACTGGCTGCGGATGGTGGCGCTCAACCGGCTGACCGGCCATTCGCCGGGGTTCTTCTCGGTCTATACCCTACCGCCCAACCAGGCGACCTCGATCGCCGATCAGCAGCGGATCAACCGCACCCGCGACCAGGTGCCGCCGGCGCGCGACATCATCGCCATCATCCTGCGCAAGAGCGCGCAGCTGCTGCGCGACGGCCCGCCCGGCGCGCACCCGCCGGCGCTGCTGGGGGTGGGGCCGGCAACCGCGATGGGGCATGTCGCGGACGCGGCGGCGGCCCTCGCCGTCACCTCGCCGCCGTTCCTCGACGTGGTGGACTACGCGCGCGACAACTGGCTGCGCTGCTGGTTCGCCGGCATCGACCCGGCGCCGATCCCGATCGCCATGCACCGCACCGAGGCGGCGTGGGAGGCGATGGTGCGCGCGAGCCTCGCCGAGCTGGCCCGGACGGTGCGGCCGGGCGGGCATGTGGCCTTCGAGGTGGGCGAGGTGCGCGGGGGCAAGCTGCTGCTGGAACGCCTCGTCTGGCGTGCCGCCGAGGGGCTGCCATTCGTCCGGCTGGCGGTGATGGTGAACCGCCAGAGCTTCACCAAGACCGCGAAGTGCTGGGGGGTGGACAACAACAGCCGGGGCACCAACAGCAACCGGATCGTGCTGCTGCGCCGCTGCTGAGCGCGTCCGGCCGGGATGGCTTTCGCGCGCCGCCGCCCGCCAGCCCGGCGCGCGGCTCACCCCGCCTTGGCCAGCCGGTCGAAGGCCGCCAGCCGCGCCACCAGCGCCGGCATCTCCCTGAGCGCGATCATGTTCGGGCCGTCGGAGGGCGCCCGGTCCGGATCGGGATGCGTCTCGATGAACACCGCCGCACAGCCGACCGCCAGCGCCGCGCGGGCCAGCACCGGGGCGAATTCCCGCTGCCCGCCCGAGGACGTGCCCTGCCCGCCCGGCAGCTGCACCGAATGGGTGGCGTCGAACACCACCGGATAGCCGGTGCGCGCCATGATCGGCAGCGCGCGCAGGTCGCTCACCAGCATGTTGTAGCCGAAGCTCGCGCCGCGCTCGCAGAGCAGGATGCGCGAATTGCCGGTGGCGGCGATCTTCTCGGCCACGTTCGCCATGTCCCACGGCGCCAGGAACTGGCCCTTCTTGACGTTGATCGCGCGGCCGGTGGCGCCGGCGGCCAGCAGCAGATCGGTCTGGCGGCAGAGGAAGGCCGGGATCTGCAGCACATCCACCGCCTCGGCCGCCGGCGCGCAGTGTTCGGGGGCGTGGACATCGGTCAGCACCGGCATCCCGGTGGCCTCCCGCACCTCGGCCAGGATCGCCAGCCCGGCCGCCATCCCCACCCCGCGCGCGGCGGTGGCCGAGGTGCGGTTGGCCTTGTCGTAGCTGGATTTGTAGATCACCCCGACGCCGGTCGCGTCCGACATCTCGCGCAGCGCGGCGGCGACTTCCAGCGCATGGGCGCGGGATTCGATCTGGCAGGGGCCGGCGATCAGCACGAAGGGCAGCTGGTTGCCGATGGCGAGCGGCCCCAGCTGGATCACGCGCGGCGGCGGTTCGGGAAGCGACACGGCGGGGCTCCTGGGGCGACGGACGGCCGGTTTGCCCCGGGACCGGGGCGCGCTCAAGGGCCGGGGTCGGGCTCCGTGACGTCGAGCCCGGCATAGGCCTCGCCCAGCGGGAAGCTGGCGCCGATCTCGGGCAGGTCGAGCACCGTCTCGGCGCCGGTCGCGGTGGCGCGCACCCAGCGGCCGGCCTCGCGGGCGTAGATCTCGGCCGCGATCGCGTCCTGTTCCAGCAGGATGTAGCGCAGGATGGCGGGATGGGCGGCGTATTCGCGGTTCTTGGCGATGCGGTCGGTGCGCGCGGTGGCGGGGCTGAGCACCTCGAAGACCACCACCGGGTCGGTGATATCGAGGCCCGACGGCGGCTCGGCCCGGCAGACCACCATCAGATCGGGATAGCGCACGGCATCGGCCAAGCGCAGCCGCACCGTCTCCCGATAGACCACGCAGGGCGCGCGCAACCGGCTCCGCAGCGCGAATTCCACATTCCCGGCGATGCGGTTGTGACGGGGACTCGCGCCCACCATCGCCACCGGGGCGAACCCGTCGAACTCCCACCGTTCCGCGCGCGCGGCCTCCCACTCCAGGAAGCCGTCCATCGTCATCGCGGGCTGGCGCTGCGCGGCGGTCATGGCGCCTTCATGCCACATCCGGCGCCCGCGCGCATCAACCGCGTCCGCGATAGGCCGGCACCTCCTGGGGGGGAATCCACACTCCCTCCGGCGGGGCGCCGGTCTGGTGAAAGACGTCGATCGGCATCCCTCCGCGCGGATACCAATAGGCGCCGATCCGCAGCCACACCGGCGCCAGCACCGCGACGAGCCGTGCCGCGATCTCCATCGTGCAGGCCTCGTGGAACGCGCCGTGGTTGCGGAACGCGCCGAGGAACAGCTTGAGCGACTTGCTCTCCACGATCCAGCCGGCGGGGATGTAGTCGATCACGATATGCGCGAAATCCGGCTGGCCGGTGATCGGGCAGAGCGAGGTGAATTCCGGGCAGGTGAAACGGATCACATAGGCGCGTTCCGGCGCCGGGTTGGCCACGCGCTCGAGCACCGCCGCCGCCGGCGAGGCGGGCAGCCTGGTCGGCGTTCCGAGCTGGCTCAGGCGCGGGCGGCTTGGCATCGGGCGCCTATAGCACCGCGTCGAGAAAGGCGCCCACCGCGGCCAGGAAGCCTTCGGGGTTGTCGGCATGGAGCCAATGCCCGGCGCGATGCAGGGCGGCGAAGCGGGCGGCGGGGAACCAGGCCCGGATCGGCCCGCGATCCTCCGGAGTGACGTAGTCCGAGAGCGCCCCGGTCAGCACCAGGGTGGGGCCGGGCCAGCTGGCCCCCGCCGGCGCGTCCCAGCCGCCGATGTCGTGCTCCAGCGCGGCGATGATCTCGGAGAGCCCGATGCGCCAGCCGGCCGGCCGACCGGGGAGGAAGTTCTGCATCAGGAAGCCGCGCAGCGCCGTGTCCGGCACCGCGCCGGCCAGCGCCGCGTCGGCCTCGGCGCGCGTCATGCCCGCCGCGAGCGGCAGCCCCGCCATGGCGGCGGCGATGGCGGCGAAATGCGGCGGATAGGGGCGCGGGGCGATATCGGCCACCACCAGCGCGCGCAGCAGCGCGGGCTGATCCAGCGCGAGGCGCATCGCCACCTTGCCGCCCATGGAATGGCCGATCACCGCCGCCGGCGCGGCCCCCAGCGCCGCCAGCGAGTCCGCCACATCCGCCGCCATCGCCGCGTAGGACATGTCGGGGTCATGCCCGCTCGCGCCGTGATTGCGCAGATCGAGCGCGATCACCCGCCACCGCCCCGCCAGCCGCTTCTGCACCAGGCCGAAATTGCGCGCCGAGCCGAACAGCCCGTGCAGCAGCACCACCGGCGTCCGCTGCCCTACCCCCGGGCCAGCCTCGACGGCGTGCAGCCTCATCGCCGCCGTCCGGAGACCGCCGCGATCCCGACCCCGACCAGGATCAGCGCCGTGCCGGCGACGAGGTCGGGAGTGATGGGTTCGCCCAGGATCCAGTTCGACAGCAGGATGCCGAACGCCGGCGTGGCCAGGAACCCGACCGAGGCCACCACCGCCGGCAGGATCACCGTCGCCTCGATCACCCCCCAGGTGCCCAGCGGTCCCGCGAGCAGCCCGACATAGGCGAGGCACCCCCAGGCCGACGGGTCGCCGAGCCCGCCGCGCGGCGCCTCGCGCAGCAGCAGCGGGGCCAGGATCAGCGCCGCCACCAGGAAGCACCAGGGCAGCAGGCTCGCCATCGGCGAGACCGGCGGGAAGCGGCGCAGCACCAGGATGGCGATGCTCCAGGACAGCGCCGCCCCCAGCAGCAGCGCGTTGCCCACCAGGGCGCGGCGGGAGGCCCAGTCGATCGCCCACGGCCCCACCAGCACCGCGATGCCACCGAGCCCCATCAGGGTGGCGACCCAGCGGGCGGGCGGAATCGGCTCGCGCAGGAAGATCAGCGAGAGCGGCACGACGAAGATGGTGGTGGTGTTGGCCAGCACCGCGGTGCGCCCGGCCGCCACCCAGGCCACCGCCAGATGCGCGAGGGCGAAATAGATGCCGAGCTGGAAGGCGCCGACCGCCAGGATCACCGGCCAGTCGCCCCGGCGCGGCAGCACCAACCGTCGGCTCGCCGCCAGCAGCGCCGCCGCCACCAGCCCCGAGAGCACGGCGCGGCCCTCGGCGAACCAGAGCGGCGCCGCGCCATGGTCGATCGCCAGCTTGGTGAGCGGCCAGCCCGATGACAGCAGGGTCACCGAAATCAGCAGATAGCCGAAGCCCCGCGCGGCCGAGGTGGCGGAAACCGGTTGCGAAGCGTCAATCGCGCGTGACATGATCGAGAATGGCCTTTTCGGTGATTGCCCGCGATCCGCGTAGCGGCCAGATCGGCGGCGCAAGCTGCGCGCGGGTGATGGCCGTCGGCGCGCGCGTGCTGCACTGCGCCACCGACGCCGGCGCGGTGCTGATCCAGCATCGCACCGACCCCAGGCTGGGTCCGGAAGGGCTGCGGCTGCTGCGGGCGGGGCATGACGCCCAGCAGACAATCGACTTGCTGGTGGCGTCAACGCCCTATGCGCATTGGCGGCAGATCGCGGTGCTGGATCTCGCCGGCCGCTCCGCCGCCTGGTCGGGCGCGCGCTGCAAGCCGGAGGTCAGCGAGGCCCCGGGCCGCGAAGCCTGCGTGATCGGCACCGGGATCGCCAGCGCCCTGGCGGCGGCGGCGATGCTGCGCGCGATCGGCGCCGACCCGGCGCTGCCGCTGGCGGAACGGCTGATGCGCGCGCTCGAAGCCGGCCTCGGCGCCGGCGGCAACGGCGATGGCGAGCACAGCGCGATGCTGCGCGTGATGGCCGCGCCCGACCTGCCGCTGGTGGATCTGCGCGTCGATTTCGACCCGACGCCGGTGGCCGCCCTGCGCGCGCTCTGGACCCGCTTCGCCCCGCTCACCGGCGAGTTCCTGCTGCGCGCCACCGAGCCGGGCAACCCGGCGATCCGCAGCTGACCTCCTCTTTCCGGGCTGGCCCGGTGGTTGCATTCTGGCCCGCGTCCTCTCCGCCGAGGCAAGACGTGATCCTGACCGACTACGCCGCCCCGGGCTTGCACTGCGAACTGACCGACAATCCGGCCGGGGGCGAGATTCGCGCCCGGCTGGAACGGCTCAGCATCGACGCCCTGCAGGCCCGCGCCGCCGCGGCCGAGGCCGAGCTCTACAATCTCGGCATCACCTTCACCGTCTATTCCGACAAGGACGCGATCGACCGCATCCTGCCGTTCGACGTGATCCCGCGCGTGATCGCGGCCGAGGAGTGGCGACATATCGAGGCCGGGGTCATCCAGCGCGTCGCCGCGCTCAACCTGCTGCTGGCCGATCTCTATCACGACCAGCACATCCTGAAGGACGGCGTGCTGCCGCCGGCGCTGATCCTGGGGCACAAGCAGTTCCGCCCGGAGATGATCGGCGTCGATCTGCCGCACGGCACCTATGTGCATATCTGCGGCACCGACATCATCCGCGGCGCCGACGGCGGCTTCATGGTGCTGGAGGACAATGCCCGCACCCCCTCCGGCGTCAGCTATGTGATCGAGAACCGGCACATGATGCTGCGGGCGTTTCCCGATCTCGTCGATGGCATCGGTCTGCGCGCCGTCGATGACTATGGGCTGCGCCTGCGCGCGGCGTTGCGCGCCTGCGCGCCCCCCGCTGCGGCCGATCCACAGATCGTGCTGCTGTCGCCCGGGGCCTATAATTCGGCGTTCTTCGAACATGTCTTCCTGGCCCGCGAGATGGGCGTGCCGCTGGTCGAGGGGCGCGATCTCGTGGTGCGGGACGATCGGGTCTTCATGCGCACCATCGGCGGCCTGGCCCCGGTCGAGATGATCTATCGGCGCATCAACGACGATTTCCTCGACCCCGAGGTCTTCAACCCGGACAGTCTGCTGGGGGTGCCGGGACTGATGCGGGCCTACCGGGCCGGCAACCTGGGGCTCGCCAACGCGATCGGCACCGGGGTCGCCGACGACAAGGCGGTCTATGCCTACATGCCGCGCATCATCCGCTATTATCTTGGGCAGGAGCCGATCCTGCCGAATGTCGAGACCCATCTCTGCCGCGAGCCGGAGGGGCTCGCTTATACGCTCGATCATCTGGCCGAGCTGGTGGTCAAGCCGGTGGGCGAGGCGGGCGGCTACGGCATCACCATCGGCCCGCGCGCCTCGGCCGCCGAGCTCGCGGCCTGCCGCGCGCAGTTGCTGGCCGACCCGGCCAATTACATCGCCCAGCCCTGCATCGCGCTCTCGGTCGCGCCGACGCTGATCGACGGCAAGGTCGAGCCGCGGCATGTGGACCTGCGCCCGTTCGCGATCACCGGCGCCGGCACCTGGGTGCTGCCGGGCGGCCTCACCCGCGTCGCGCTGCGGCGGGGATCGCTGGTGGTCAATTCCTCGCAAGGCGGCGGCTCGAAGGATACCTGGGTCCTTGAATAACGATCTGCTCTCGCGCTCGGCCGAGGCGCTGTTCTGGCTGTCGCGCTATGTCGAGCGGGCGGAGAATCTCGCGCGCATCCTGGACGTGAACGAGAGCTTCTCCCGCGACCGCGCCGGGGCGCGCAACTGGCTGTCGGTGGTGCAGATCAACACCGACAACGCGGCCTTCTTCGCCCGCCATCCGCTCGCGGATCCGGCCGCGGTGATCGCCTTCTATGTCACCGACGCCGCCAACCCCACCTCCATCCTGAGCGCCCTGCGCGCCGCGCGCGAGAATGCGCGCACCCTGCGCCCGCTGATCTCCACCGAGATGTGGGTGCAGCTCAACCGCTTCCACGCCCGCCTGGCCGGGCTTGCCGCCGAGGAGCTCGCCCCCGGCCGCCTGGCCCCCCTGCTGTCCGAGATCAAGGAAGCCTGCCAGACCCATACCGGGATCACCGAGGGCACGTTCTTCCGCGATCAGGGCTGGTATTTCTGCCAGCTCGGCCGCTACCTGGAACGCGCCGACCAGACCACCCGGCTGCTCGACGTGAAATATCACGTGCTGCTGCCGCGCGCCGAGGAAGTGGGCAGCCCGGTCGATGCCAGCCAGTGGAACGCGCTGCTGCGCTCGGCGGCCGGGTATCACGCCTATCGCCGGCTGCACCCGCGCGGCATCGCGCCGGCGCAGGTGGCGGGATTCCTGCTGCTCAACCGGCGGTTCCCGCGCTCGGTCTATCTCTGCGTGCGCGAGGCCGAGCTGGCCCTGGCGGATCTGACCGCGCGCTATGGGCTGCGCAACGGGCGGGCCGCGGCCGAGGAGCTGGACGCGCTGCGCGGCATCCTGAGCGCGATGACGATCGAGGACGTGCTGATCGGCGGGCTGCACGAGTTCCTGGACATGGTGCAGCTGCGGCTCGCCGCCACCGCGCGCGCGCTGGGCGAGGGGTTTTTCGGTTCCCCCCCGACGTGACCCGCGCTACTCCGCCGCCCGCCCGCGCAGCCCCAGGGTGCGGTCCTGGGCGGCGGCGATGCGCGCCATCCGTCGCAGGTCCTGCTCGGTCAGATTGAGCGCGGAATCGACCCACATGTCGGCGATCTCGCGCAGCTCGGCGATGTCGATCGGCATCACCCGCCGCCGCGCCTTGTAGATGGCCGACTGGGCGCGCTGGCGGGCCCGGCCGCGGGCGATGAGGTCGCGCACCACCTGCTCGCCCTCGCCGGGTTCGGCGAGGATATCGACCACCCCCATCGCCTTCATCTCGGCCGCGGAATAGAGCTTGCCGCTGAGGATCATCTCCTCGGCCTTCACCATGCCCATCCGCCGCGCGAGATAGGTGTAGGCCCCCATGCCGGGGAAGAGGTTGAACAGGATCTCGGGCAGGCCGAATTTCGCCTGACGTTCCGCCACCATCACGTCGCACGAGAGCGGCGCCTCGAGCCCGCCGCCGAGCGCGTCGCCCTGGATCAGGGCGATGGTGACCACGCCGTGGCCCCAGCCGGTGTAGTTGGCGTAGCCGATGCTGACGCAGGACTGCGCGTAGGCGCGCAGCCCCTCACGGTCGCCGTCGCGGATCTTCTGCGCGAACAAGGTAAGGTCGCCGCCGAGGTTGAAGACTTCACGTACGCGTGAGCCGAGCACGAAATAGTCGAACGGCGGCGGTGTCCCGGCGGGGCGGGCACGGAAGAGCGCGTCGATCAGCGCCTGCATATGCGCGAGGTCGCGCAGCAGCGGCAGGGTGAAGCTGGGCCGGCCGCGCGGTTTCATCCAGGCCCAGAAGGCGCGGTCCTGCTCGTCCAGCATCACGTCGAGGTCGCTGAAATCCTGCCCGGCAACGATCGCGGCGGGGCTGGACGGCGTGCGGGGTATCGGGCCGTGACCGACGATGGCGCGAAGCATCTGGCCCGGGTCGCGCGCAGTCTGCGCCTCCGGGCGCGCCATGGCCTGGTCCAGGGCGGACGTCATCGTTTCGGCTCCTGCCGTCTCCGGTTCCGGTGGATTACGTAATGTTACGTTATCCGCCAGACACAGCATTGCACGAATCGCGGATCGAAAGCGATAGGTAAAACGATGAGACGAATCGTGGTACCAGTTCAAAGAATGACGCACCATCGCCGACACGCGGTTGTTGGCGCGGGGTTTTCGCGTGCCGGCACCGCGGCGTGTCGGTAAAATCGGCTACAGACTCTATTTTTATACGGATACCGTGACTTTATCGTCACGCCGGCGTTTTATCCACCGTTCAACCCATGGGGAATAAAGCATTTCTCCTTGCCGCCCCGATCATCCCGGAAGCAGCGCCGCCGTCAGCGCCGACGAGGCGCGCGGCAGCGGAACATGCCCGCGCAGCAGGATCTGCGCCGAGCGGACATAGGCCGCCTCGGTCAGAAGCAGCCCGTCGGGGGCGGCCGCGGCGGTGATGCTGGCGCCCAGGATGCCGGCCGGATTCTCGATCCCCACCGCGATCGGCCGCGCGTCCGTCCCCGGCGCCTCCAGCCCCACCGCCGCGGCGTGCGCCACCGTCCCCGGGATCAGCGCCGCCGCGGCCAGGCAGCAGCCGCCCGAGACCGCCATCGACCGGTGCCCCTGCTGGGGGGTGAAATAGCGGGCGGCGATATGCCCCCCCGCCATCGGTTTCCCCACCAGGCAGAGCTTGGGGATGGTCTCCGACCGGGCCAGCGCCTCGGCCGAAAGCGGCTGCCCGTCCCGTCCGCGCAGGCCCATCGCCAGCCCGGCCGCCACCCAGACCGCGCGCAGCCGCGCCATCAGCGCCGGATCGCCGTCCAGATCGCCGATCGGGTCCTGCGCGGAGCGGCCGAAATCCTCCGCCCGCGCGATCACCATCGGCACCGCCACATCGACGCAGGACACCTCGACCCCGGCGCAGCGGTCGGTGCGGTTGCCGGTGGGCAAGAGCTTGCCGGTCTTGGACCCGACCGGGTCGGCCAGCGCCAGATCGACCGCGGCGAAGGCGCCATCGACGCCCGGGATCTCGGTGGTGACCGGCAGCCCGCCGGCGCCGAACACCATCCGGCTCGCGGTCAGCACCCCGGTGTTGGTGTTGCGGATCACCGGGGTGAACGCCCCCGGCCCGGCCGGGCGGGACAACAGCCCGGTATCCAGCGCCCAGAGCGGCAGGGCGGCCGACATGTTGCCGCAGTTCACCGACCAGTCCACCGCGGCGGTATCGGCGGCCAGCTGCGCCAGGGTGCTGACGATCCGGCCCTGCTCGTCCAGGTCGGCGAAGAACACCTTGTTGGACGTCGCCGGCCCGCGGCCGAGGCCGGTGATCTGCCGATTGCCGGCACGGGTGCCGGCGAGCGGCAGGCCCATCAGGTGGCGCAGCAGCTCCTCGCGCAGCTCGATCGCCGCCGGGGCGAGGCGGTCGAGGATGACGAGGCCGGTGGAGGTGCCGCCGCGCATGTGATGGACCGGAAACTCGATCACCCCGTCGCGGCGGCGGGGCAGGAATTCGGGCAGGCGGGGACAGGGCGACATCGGGACCTCGTGGTTTTCCGACGCTCTAACACGGTTCGCGGTTGACCGCGGACCCGCCGGCATGGTCTCTCCGCCCGTCGTTTTCAGGGATCCCGGATGCGCATCCTGCTTACCGGCGGCTGCGGCTTCATCGGCTCGGCGGTGGTGCGCCACGTGCTGCGCCATACCGGGCACAGCGTCGTCAACATCGACAAGATGACCTACGCCGCCTCGGAAGAGGCGCTCGAAGGCGCGCGCACCGATCCGCGGCACAGGCTGATCCGCGCCGACATCGCCGACGCGGCGGCGATGCGCGCCGCCTTCGCCGCCCACCAGCCCGACCTGGTGATGCATCTCGCCGCCGAGAGCCATGTCGATCGCTCCATCGACGGGCCGGGCGACTTCATCCGCACCAACGTGCTCGGGACCTTCACCCTGCTGGAGGCCGCGCGCGGCTACTGGTCCGCCCTGCCCGCCGACCGCCGCGCCGCCTTCCGCTTCCACCATATCTCCACCGACGAGGTCTTCGGCGCGCTCGATCCCGCCGATCCCCCCTTCACCGAGGCCACCGCCTACGATCCGCGCAGCCCTTATTCGGCCTCCAAGGCAGCCTCCGACCATCTGGCGCGAGCCTGGTTCCACACCTACGGCCTGCCCACGATGGTCAGCAATACCTGTAACAATTACGGCCCCTGGCAGTTCCCGGAGAAGCTGATCCCGCTGGTCACGCTGAACGCCCTGGAAGGGCGGGAGCTGCCGGTCTATGGCGACGGCTCCAACATCCGCGACTGGCTGTTCGTGGAGGATCATGCCGCCGCCCTGGTGCGCGTGGCCGAGCACGGCGCGCCCGGTGCCACCTATGCCATCGGCGCCCGCCAGCCGCGCAGCAATCTGGAGGTGGTGCGCGCCATCTGCGCCCATCTGGACCGCGTGGCGCCCGACCCGGCCGGGCCGCGCGACCGGCTGATCCGCTTCGTGCCCGACCGGCCGGGACATGATTTCCGCTACGAGATCGACCCCTCCGCCACCGAGGCGGCGCTGGGCTGGCGAGCGCCGCACGATTTTGAAACCGGTCTTGCCCGCACCATCGACTGGTACCTGGCCCACCGGTCCTGGTGGGAAGGCGTGCGCGCCGCGCGCTACGGCGGCGAGCGTTTGGGAAAGGGCGCATGAAGGGCATCATCCTCGCCGGCGGCTCCGGCACCCGGCTGCATCCGGCGACCCTCGCGTCCTCGAAGCAGCTGCTGCCGGTCTATGACAAGCCGATGGTCTATTACCCGCTCAGCACGCTGATGCTGGCCGGCATCCGCGACATCCTGCTGATCTCCACCCCCACCGACCTGCCGCAGTTCCGCCGCCTGCTGGGCGACGGGACGCAGTTCGGCATCCGCGTGGACTATGCCGAGCAGCCGCGCCCGGACGGGCTCGCCCAGGCGTTCCTGATCGGGCGGGACTGGATCGGCGGGCAAGCCTGCGCGCTGGCGCTGGGCGACAATCTGATCCACGCCGATCATCTCTCGGCGCTGCTGCGCGCCGCCGCGGCCCGCCCCGCGGGCGCCAGCGTCTTCGCCTACGAGGTGCGCGATCCGGAACGCTATGGCGTGGTCACTTTCGATGCCGCCGGCCGCGCGGTGGCGCTCGAGGAAAAACCCACGCAGCCGCAATCGAACTGGGCGGTCACCGGACTCTATTTCTATGATTCCCGGGTCTCCGATCTCGCCGCCACCATCCGCCCCTCGGCGCGCGGCGAACTCGAGATCACCGACCTCAACCGGCTCTATCTCGAAGCCGGGGCGCTGCATGTGGAGCGGCTGTCGCGCGGCTGCGCCTGGCTCGACGCCGGCACCCCGGACAGCCTGCTGCAAGCCGCGACCTTCGTGCAGACCATCCAGACCCGCACCGGCCTGCTGGTGGGCTGCCCGGAGGAGGTGGCGTTCCGCATGGGCTTCATCGATGCCGCCGCGCTGCGCGCCCAGGCCGCGCGGCTGGGCAAGACCGAGCTGGGCCGGGTGCTGGCGGAGCTCGCGCGATGA
>JAKBCO010000121.1 GCA_021807785.1 Pseudomonadota bacterium | reverse complement strand
CTGGAGCGCGCCCGAAACCCAGCTGCCGGACGCCGCCGCCGATGCCGTGCTCGGCCTGCTGGCGGGGGCCGAGCGCCCGCTGGTGGTGGCCGGGCCGCGCTTCTCCGGCCATGGCGGGAAGGCGGCGCTGGAGCGCCTGCGCGTCGCGCTCGGCATCCCGGCGGTGGTGATGGAAAGTCCGCGCGGCGCGGCGGACGCCAGCGGCGGCGCGCTGGGGGCGGTGCTGGGGCGGGCCGATCTGATCCTGCTGCTGGGCAAGCCGCTCGATTTCACCCTCCGCTTCGGCGCCCTGCAAGGCGACCGACGCTGGGCGATGATCGACCCCGAAGCCGCGGTCCTGGAGCGCGCCGCCCGCGAGAAGGTGGCGCTCGCCTTCGCCACCCTGGCCGATTCGCTGCCGGCCGCCGCCACGCTGGCCGCCCGCGCCGGTGGCCACGCCACCGCCCGCCCGGCCTGGGCCGAGGAGGCCGAGCGCCTGCTGCGCCACCGCCCCACCGCCTGGGCCACGCTGACGGGCGCCCCCGGCGCGGTGCATCCGGCCGCGGTCTGCCGCGCGGTCGCCCCGCTGCTGGAAGGCCGCGACAGCATCCTGATCTGCGACGGCGGCGAGTTTGCGCAATGGGGCCAGAGCCTGCTCGCCGCCCCGCGCCGGCTGGTCAACGGCGTCGCCGGCGCGATCGGCAGCGCCATCCCCTTCGCCCTCGCCGCGCGGGCGCTTGAAGCGCGCGGCAACGTGGTCGCACTCCTGGGCGACGGAACCTTCGGCTTCCACATGGCCGAGTTCGAGACCGCCGCCCGGCGCGGCCTGCCCTTCGTCGCGGTGGTCGGCACCGATGCGCGCTGGAACGCCGAGCACAACCTGCAACTGCGCGACTACGGCGCCAACCGCGCGGTCGGCTGCGACCTCTCGGCGGCGCGCTACGATCTGGTGGCAGCCGCGCTCGGCGGGCATGGCGAGTATGTGGAAACCGCGGAGGCGCTGCCGGCGGCCCTCGCCCGCGCGCTCGCCAGCGGCAAACCGGCCTGCGTCAACGTGCGCATCGAAAGCGTCGCCGGTCCGGTGCTGACCGGGGGCGAAACATAGCCCCGCCGGCGGGCTTGACGCCCGCACCCATCATACCGCCAATGCCGCCCGCGAAGATCCTGGGGAAGGAACATCCATGCCGCACCATGCCCGCTTCTGGCCGACCGCCGCCGCGCTCGCCATCACTCTCGCCGCACCCGCGTTCGCCGCGCCGGCGCCCGTCACCCTCGGTGCGATCCTGCCGCTCACCGGCCCCGGCGCGGTGATCGGCACCGAGCAGATGAAGGGCATCCAGTTCGCCATCCGCCAGCAGAACGCCAAGGGCGGCGTGGACGGCCACCAGATCAAGGTGGTGTTCGAGGACGACCAGGCGAAGCCCGACGCGGCGGTGCTGGAGTTCAACAAGCTGGTCGGCTTGCAGCACGTGCCGATGATCTTCACCGCCTATTCCGGCCCCAGCCTGGCGATGGCGCCGCTGGCCACCCGCAAGCACGTGCTGATGCTGAACGCCGGCGCCCAGGCCGACGCGCTGGGCAAGGCCTCGCCCTACATGTTCAACACCCTGCCCACCACCGCCGACGAAGTCAGCGGCATGGTCCGCTACCTGCGCGCGCACGGCAAATCCACCGCCGCCGTATTGTATGAAAACGACGCCGCCGGCATCGGCGGGCGCGATGATTTCGTGCGCGAGTTCAAGGCCGCCGGCGGCAAGATCCTGGCGCAGGAACCCTCCCAGTTCGGCCAGACCGATTTCCGCGCCGCCCTGCTCAAGCTCGCCGCGGCCAAGCCGCAGGTGCTGTTCGTCATCACCACCGCCGGGCTCAAGCCGCTGGCCGATCAGCTGCACCAGATGAAGGCAAGCTGGCTGGTGGCCGGCACCACCTTCATGGAGGACCCGCCGACCATCGCCGATCCGAATTCGGCCGGGATCATCCACACCCAGGTGGTGGCCGACGCCAGCCCCGCGCTGATGGCCGCCTTCAAGAAGGAAATGGGCGCGGACATGGGGTTCTTTTCCCGCCAGTACTACAACGCGACCCAGATCATGTTCACCCTGATCGGCTATCTCGAACAGCATCACCAGCCGATCACCGGCACCAACCTGCGCACCGCCCTGCTGCACATCAAGACCTTCCACGGGCTGGTGCCGATGACCTTCACCTCCAACACCGCGGTGGTGCCGATCGACATCAAGGAGATGATGGGCGGGTCCGAGAAGACGATCGCCGTCGCCACCGCCCACTGAGCCGACCCGCCACGAGGGGCTCCCGAGCCGCCGCCCGATCATGCTGCTGCTGCAACTTCTTGCCAACGGCATCGTGACGGGCAGCGCGCTCGGCATCGTCGCCGTCAGCTTCGCCCTGATCTATTCCACCACCCGGGTCTTCCACGTCGCCCATGCCGGGGTCTTCACCCTCGGCGGCTACCTGGCCTGGAGCCTGGTCCGCGCCGGCGTGCCGGACCTGCTGGCGCTCGCGGGCGCGATGGCGGGCTGCGTCGTGCTCGGGGCGGCGATTCAACGCTTTCTCTACGCACCGCTGGAACGGCGCGGGGCGGCGCAGCTGGTGGTGCTGATCGCCTCGCTCGGCACGCTGGCGGTGATCCAGAACCTGCTGGCAGCCGTCTACTCGCCCGACATCCTGCAATTCCCGTCCGCCTGGGCCGGGCATGTCTTCGGCCTGGGCGGGCTGCGGCTGACCGGGGCGCAGCTCGCCACCGTGGGGGTGGATTTCGCCGCTTTCGGCTGGGTGATGTGGTTCGCCCACGGCACCCTGCTCGGCAAGCGCATCCGCGCGGTGGCCGCCAACCCGTTCCTGGCCGAGATCACCCGGCTGGAGCCCCGGCGGGTGCATGTGCTGGTGATGGCCATCGCCTCGGCGCTGGTCTGCCTGCCCGGGGTGCTGGGACCGCTGGATTACGGGCTGCAACCCTATGGCGGAGTGACCCCGCTGCTGACCGCCACCATCGCCATGATCGCCGGCGGGATCGGCAGCCTGGCCGGCGCCTTCTTCCTCGCCATCGCCATCGTGGTGCTGCAGAACCTCTCGCTCCTGGTGATGCCGGGCGAATGGAGCATCGGCGTCACCTTCGCCATCTTCATCGTGTTCATGCTCTTCCGCCCGCGCGGGCTGTTCGCTTCCGGCTGAGGGACCAGGATGGACTATCTCTACAGCTACCTGATCCTGTCCGAGATCTACGTGCTGCTCGGCCTGTCCACCAACCTGCTGGTGGGGGTGGTCGGCATCTTCTCGGTCTCGCAGGCGGCGGTCTTCGGGGTCGGCGCCTATATCGTCGGCGATTTCCTGCTCTCGGGCACGCTGTCCTTCCTGCCGGCGGTGGCGGTGGCGGCGGTCGCGTGCATCGCCCTCAACGTGCTCATCACCCTGCCCAGCCTCCGGGTGGCGGGGGATTATTTCGTGGTCACCTCGTTCGGCATCCAGCTGCTGGCGACCGCGACCTTCACCAACTGGACCTGGGGCACCGGCGGCGCCAACGGGATGCCGGGGGTGCCGCCGCCAGACCTGTTCGGGATGCAGATCTCCTCCACCCGCGGCATCCTGGCGGTCTCGACAGTGGCCGCGGCGCTGGGCTGCCTCGCCTTCTGGCTGATCCTGCGCGCCCCGTTCGGGCGGCTGCTGAAGGCCATCCGCGAGGACGAGCTGGCCGTCGCCGCCGCCGGCAAGGGGGTGCTGCGCGCCAAGGTCTCGGCCGCCGCGCTGGCCGGCGCCTTCGCCGGCGTGGCCGGCGGGGTCTATGCCACCTATCTCAGCTTCATCGATCCCACCTCTTTCGACCTCGATGCCTCGATCCTGCTGCTGACGATGGTGGTGGTGGGGGGCGCGCGGACCCTCTGGGGCTCGGTGCTGGGGCCGTTCCTGCTGCTGGCGCTGCCGCAGCTGCTGACCCTGATCGCCATCCCCACCACCTATGCCGCGACCATGCAGCAGCTGGTCTATGGCGCGCTGCTGATCGCCTTCGCCCTCTTCCGTCCGCAGGGGCTGCTGGGGGAGCGGCTGTGACGGATTACCTCCGCGTCGAGGCGGTCAACCACAGCTTCGGCGGGCTGCAAGCCCTGAACGATTGCGCCTTCACCATTCCCGCGGGACGGATCACCTGCCTGGTCGGACCGAACGGGGCCGGCAAGACCACCATCTTCAACGTCATCACCGGCTTCCTGCGCCCCGATACCGGCGAGGTCCGGTTTCGCGGCCGGGTCCTGACCGGCCTCTCCCCGCAGACCATCGTCCACGCCGGCATCGCCCGCAGCTTCCAGAACCTGCGCCTCTTCCCCGACCTCACCGCCCTCGACAACGTCATGGTCGCGCTGCCGGGCGGGTTCGGGGAGGAACCGCTCGGTGCCCTGTTCCGCCCGTTCCATGCGGCGCGGACCGACCGCCAGCGCCGCGAAACGGCCCGCGAGCGGCTCGCCCATGTGGGCCTGGCCGACCGCGCGGGGGAACGGGTCCGCAACATGTCCTATGGCGAGCAGAAGCTGCTGACCATCGCCCGGCTGCTGGCCACCGGAGCCGAATTGCTGCTGCTGGACGAACCCGCCTCCGGCCTCGCCGCCGGGGCGCTGGATCAGGTGATGGCGCTGCTGCGGCGGCTTCAGGACGACGGCAAGACCCTGCTGGTGGTGGAGCACAACACGCGGGTGGTGCAGCAGATCGCCGATCATGTGCTGTTCCTGCACCAGGGGCATCTGATGGCCGAGGGCACGCCGGCGGCGATCATCGCCGACCCCGCCCTGGCCGAGATCTATTTCGGCGGTGCGCTGTGATTCTGGAACTGGCGGGGGTGGCGGCGGGCTACGGCGCCAAGACGGTGATCTCGGAGGTCTCGCTGGCGCTGGCGCCGGGGCAGATCCTGGCGCTGCTCGGCCATAACGGGGCCGGCAAGACCACCACCCTGAAGACCGCCATGGGCCTGATCCCCGCCCGCGCCGGGGAGGTGCGGTTCGACGGCACCGCGATCACCCGCCTGCCGGTGGCCGAGCGGGTGGCGCGCGGGCTGCGTCTGCTGCCGGAGGGGCGCGGCATCTTCCCCGACCTGTCGGTGGCCGAGAATATCGACGTGGTCGCGGCCAGCCTGACCGGCAAGGGCGCGATGTTCGACCCGGCCTCGGTCTATCGGCTGCTGCCGGTGCTGGCCGAACGCCGCGCCACCCGCGCCGGCAGCATGAGCGGCGGCCAGCAGCAGATGCTGGCCTTCGCGCTGGCGATCCTGGGCACGCCGCGCTGCCTGATGCTGGACGAACCCTCGATCGGGCTGGCGCCGAACCTGGTGGAGCGGCTGTTCGCGCAGGTGCGCGATGTCTGCCGCGCGCACGGGGTGGCCGCCGTGCTGGTGGAGCAGAACGTGGCCGCGGCGATGGCGCTGGCCGACCAGGTGGTCATCATGAACAACGGCAAGGTGGTGTTCGACGGCACGCCGGAGGCGGCGCGGGCGGCGAATGTCTGGCATTTCTTCTGACCGGGACTGAGGCCGTCACAGCATCGCCCGCCCCGCCTCCCCGAACGCCTCGCGCGGCGAGACCACCCCATGCGTGGCGATCGTCAGGATATCCCGCAGCCGCCCTTGCAGCGCCGATCCGTCCCGTACCATCTCGGTGCCGCAAAGGCCGCAGAGCCGCTCCACCGCCCGGCGCACCAGGTCCACCGCGAAAGCCATCCCGGCCCGGTGCGCCGCCAGCCGCGCCGCCGGATCCGGCCCCGTCGTCTCGGCCTCGGCTGCCGTCCGGCCCTCGTGCAGCAGCGCGCGCGCCGCCGCCATCTCGGCCGCCGCCCGGCCGAGCTCCACCTGCACGAACTCCGAGTCCGCCAACGCCACCGTCCCGCGCGCGCGCCGGGTCCGCAGCACCGCGGCGGCCTCGGCCAGCGCGCCGGCGCCGAGGCCGATCGCCACCGCCGGCAGCGAATAGGGCACCAGCAGGTAGCGTGGCGCGCGCAGCAGTCCCCAGTCGGGATGGACCGCGCGCCCCGGGGCGGTGCCGGTCAGCAGCGACTCCAGCGCCACCGAATGCTCCGCCGGCACGAACACGTCCTCCGCCACCAGCGCGGCGCTGCCGGTCGCCCGCATCCCCAGCACCTGCCAGTCATCGGCCCGGCGCAGGGCGCGCATCGGCACCAGCAGGTAGCGCGCCGCCCCCGCGCAAAGCGCCCCCAGGATCGCCCAGTCGGCATGGGCGGCGCCGGAGGCGAAGGGAAAACTCCCCGAGAGCACCCATCCGCCCGGCGCCGGTGTCGCCACGGTGCGCGGGATCAGCGAGGCGCACACCAGGGCGGCCGGCGTCGGCCCCCACACCGCACGCTGCGCCGGCTCCGGAAAATTGGCGACGATCCAGGCGTGCTCACCGAACACCGCATAGACCCAGGCGGAGGCGGCGCAGCCCTCGGCCAGGGTCTCGGCGATTTCCGAGAACAGCGCGAACGGCCCGCCCTGCCCGCCGAAGCGGCGCGGTTGCAGCACCCGGGTCAGCCCGGCGGCGCGGAAGGCGGCGATGGTCTCCCCCGGTACCTCGCCTGCCGCCTCGGCGGCGCGGGCGCGGGCGGCGAGCACCGGCACCAGCGCGCGCGCCGCATCCCGCATCAGCCGCGTGGGGCGAGCGGCGGCGTCTCCCCGGCCGGCAGCGGCACGCGCGCCACGTTCAGCACCATCGAGACCAGCGAGTAGTACCCCACCGCCCCGGTCAGATCGATCACCCCACGCTCCCCCCAGCGCGACAGCACCGCCTGGTACTGCGCGTCCGAGACCTGCCCGGTGCCGACCAGGGCGGAGGCGAACTCATAGACCGCGGTCTCGTCGGCGCTCATGGCCTCGGGGCGGCGGTTGGCCGCCACCGCGTCGCAGATCGCGGGCGACAGCCCGGCGGCGATCGCCAGCTTGCGGTGGGCGTAGAACTCGTACTGCGCGGTCCAGTGCCGCCCGGCGATGATGATCGCGAGCTCGTTCAGCGCCGCCGGCAGCGAGCTGGAAAACCGCACATAGGCACCGACCCGCTGCACCAGGTCGGCCAGATCGGGCGCCCGCAGCAGCGCGTTGAACGGCCCGCGCAGCCCGGCCCCGCGCGGGCCGGACTGGATCGCTTCCGCCACGCGGCGCTGCTCGGCGGTCATGGTCTCGGGGGTGAGTTCGGTGAAGCGGGGGGCGGCCATGGTCGTTTCCTCCTGTTCTTACGGCGAGGCGAGGATCAACCCGCCATCCACCACGATCTCGGTGCCGGTAATGTAGCCCGCCTCGTCGGAGGCGAGAAACAGCACCGCGTTGGCGACATCCCACGCGGTGCCCATCCGCCCCATCGGGCAGCGCGCGTTGCGGGATGCGATCAGCGCCGCCGCATCGCCGCCGGCGACGGTCTTCGCCAGCCGGCTTTCCACCAGCGGCGTGTGCATCAGCCCCGGCACCACGGTGTTGACCCGGATCCCCTGCTTGACGAAGGCGCCGGCGGTGGAACGCGAGAACTGGATCACCGCCGCCTTGGAGGCCGAATACCCGACATGGGTCCGCCCGCCGGCGCCGTCGTTGCGCAGCCCGGCCACCGAGGAGATGTTGACGATCGCCCCCTTGCCCTGGCGCTGCATCACCGGAATCGCGTGCTTGCAGCCGAGGAAGGCGGTCTTGAGGTTGAAATCGATCTGCCGGTCCCAGACCTCCTCGGGCATGGAGACCGCGTCGCCCGGGGCCGAGCCGCCGACATTGTTCACCAGCACGTCGATCCGCCCGAACCGGGCGACGCAGGCGGCGACCATGGCCGCCACCGCTTCGCTGTCCAGCATGTCGGCCTGGTGCGCGACCGCGGTGCCGCCCTCGGCGCTGATGAGGCTCTGGGTCTCCGCGGCGGCCGGGGCGGCGATATCCACCAGGAACAGCGATGCTCCCTGGCGCGCGAGCAGGGTCGCGGTCGCCTTGCCGTTGCCCCAGCCTGGCCCGACCGAGCCGGCCCCGGTCACGATCGCCACCTTGCCCGTCATGTCCAGCATCGCGTTTCCCCCGTGCGGTCGGCGCGCAGGCTGGCACGGCCGGGTCGGCACGGCCAGCCCGTTCATGGACAGGTCACAATCCGGTTGCTAGACACCGGGCCGACCCTGCCCCCCGGGACCGCGCCCGCCATGAAGATCGTCGCCTGCAACAGCAACCGGCCGCTGGCCGAGGCGGTGGCCGCCGCGCTCGAACTGCCGCTCACCCGCGCCTCGGTGCGCCGCTTCGCGGATATGGAGGTGTTCGTCGAGGTTCACGAGAACGTCCGCGGCGAGGACGTCTTCGTGGTGCAATCGACCTCCTACCCGGCGAACGACAACCTGATGGAGCTGCTGATCACCCTGGATGCGCTGCGACGGAGCTCGGCGCGGCGGGTGACCGCGGTGATCCCGTATTTCGGCTACGCGCGGCAGGATCGGAAGACCGCCTCGCGCTCGCCGATCAGCGCCAAGCTGGTGGCGAACCTGATCACCGAGGCCGGCGCCAACCGGGTGCTGACCATGGATCTGCACGCCGCGCAGATCCAGGGGTTCTTCGATATTCCGGTGGACAATCTCTACGCCGCGCCGCTGTTCCTGCGCGACATCCGCGAACGCTACCAGGGCCGCGACCTGATCATCGTCTCCCCCGACGTCGGCGGCGTCCTGCGCGCGCGCACCATCGCCACAAGGCTCAACTGCGACCTCGCCATCATCGACAAGCGGCGCGAGCGCGCCGGCGTCTCGGAAGTGATGAACGTGATCGGCGAGGTGGAGGGGCGCGACTGCATCCTGGTGGACGACATCGTCGATTCCGGCGGCACGCTCTGTAACGCCGCCGCCGCGCTGATCGCCCAGGGCGCGCGCTCGGCCAGCGTCTATGTCACCCATGGGGTGCTGTCGGGCGGCGCGGTGGCGCGCGTTGCCTCCTCGCCGATCGAGATGCTGACCATCACCGATTCGATCGCCGCCACCGAGGCGGTGCGCCTTGCCCATAACGTGCGCCAGCTCACCATTGCCCCGCTGCTGGCCGAGGCGATGCGCCGGATCAGCGACGAGAGCTCGGTGAGTTCGCTGTTCGACTGAGGGGGTTGCTCGGGCAGGCCCCGGGTTGCGTGCCGGCCGGCAAGCAGCATTTTTTCGCAGATTTCAGAAGATGCACGCGGCTGCACGCAGGTGGAACGGCGGGCATCAAAGGTGGTTGGCAACGCGCTTGATCTCCAGGCGGGGATTGCCGAAATTGAGCAGCAGGCACAGCGGAAGGCCGGTGGCTTTGAGATAATTGACGCATTGGCCGCGATGCGCCGCATTCAGCGCCGTCACGGTTTTCAATTCGACCAGCAGCATCTCCCCGACCAGAAGGTCCACGAAATACGTACCGACCACCTCGCCGTCGTACATGACCATGGTACCGTGTTGCTGCCCGACAGCGCATCCCACTTTCCGGAGTTCATGGGCCAAGGCATTCTCGTAAACCTTCTCCAGAAATCCAGCGCCAAGGGTATTGATCACGGTAAACGCGCAGCCGATGACGGTCCGCGACACTTCATTCAACCTGCCTTCATCTGCGTGCATCCGCGTCGATCCGCCTTCATCTGCGTCAAACCCTTCCCGACCCAGGCTGCCCCCACAACATTGCCAACCCGTTGATGCACCGCAGCCCCCTCCGCGTCCCCGGCTCGGCCCGCGCCCGCCCCCTGTCCCGCCGGCTCCGGCCGGGCTATAATTGAGGCCGATCCCCGAACCCCCCGGAGCCCCCTCTCGGCATGTCCGACAACGACGCCACGTCGCCTGACGCCTACGACGCCGCCTCCAT
>JAKBCO010000120.1 GCA_021807785.1 Pseudomonadota bacterium | reverse complement strand
GCCTTCCCGTTCACCCCGCCGGAGATCTCCGTCGGGCCGGCGTTCCGCTTCAACATCTACCACCTGCTGCACCTGCCCGACCCCGACGCGCCGTTCCCGCTCGCGATCGAGACGCTCTGAGGGCCGATGCCGCCCGACCCCATGCAGCGCGCGCTGGCCGAGGCCGAGGCCGCCGCCGCGCGCGGCGAGGTGCCGGTGGGCGCGGTGGTGCTGGGCCCCGACGGGGCGCCGCTGGCCGCCGCCGGCAACCGGGTGGAGGCGGGCGATGCCGCGGGCCATGCCGAGCTGCTGGCCCTGCGCGCCGCCGCCGCGCGCCTTGGCACCCCGCGCCTGCCCGGCTGCGACCTCTACGTGACCCTGGAACCCTGCCCGATGTGCGCCCAGGCGATCGCGCTGTTTCGCATCCGCAAGCTGGTGTTCGGCGCCTACGACCCGAAGGGCGGCGGGGTGGAGCACGGGGCGCGGGTGTTCGACGCCGCCTCCTGCCATCATCGCCCGGAGATCGTGGGCGGCGTGCGCGAGGCGGCGGCGGCGGCGCTGCTGCGCGATTTCTTCGCCCGCCTCAGGCGCGATGATACGGATGCCCCGCGCTGATGGCGCGCGCCCGATAGAGTTGTTCGAGCAGCATCGCCCGCGCCAGGAAATGCGGCCAGGTCATCGGCCCCAGCGACAGGCGCGCATCGGCGCGCGCCAGGACCGCCGCATCCAGCCCCTCCGCGCCGCCGATCAGGAAGGCCACCGGCTTGCCGGCGCCGAGCCAGCGCTCCAGCAGCCCCGCCAGCGCGAGGCTGTCGGGCGCCTGACCCCCCGGGTCCAGAGCCACCGTCAGCGCGCCGGCGGGCAGGGCGGCCAGCAGCGCCGCGCCCTCCCGCCGTTTCACTTCCGGGGCGCTGCCGCGCGCTTCGGGAAGTTCGGTCAGCACCGGCGCCGGGCGCAGCCGAGCCGCGTAGCGGGCGACCAGTGCGGCCTCGGGGCTGTCGCGCAGCCGGCCGATGGCGATGACGTGCAGCCCTTGCATGGCGGGTCCGGTGGTGCGCCCGGCAGGACTCGAACCTGCAACCAGGCCGTTATGAGCGGCCAGCTCTGACCAGTTGAGCTACAGGCGCCCCGGCCCGATGTGCCCCGAACCGGGGCGGCGGCGCAAGCCGGGCGCGGCGGCCAGCGGGCCGGGCAGGGCGCGCTCGGCGGCGTCGGCCAGCGCCTCCTCGTGCCGGCGCAGCCAGAGCGCCCCGCCCACCAGCGCCGCCACCCCCACCGCGCCCAGGGTCAGCCCCATCGGGCCGGCCAGGTGTTCGATCCGCGCCCCCAGCAGGAACGCCCCGCCGCCCCAGAAGGCCGACCAGAGGATGCCGCCGGCCGCGTTCCAGGCCAGGAACCGCCCCCAGCCCATCCGGTTGGCGCCGGCCAGAAAGGCGGCGGTGGCGCGCAGCAGGGCGACGAAGCGGCCGAAGAACACCACCGGCCCACCCCAGCGCAGGAACAGATACTGGCCCAGCCGGATGCGGCGTTCGGTGATGCGCACGTAGCGCCCGAGGCGCAGCAGCAGCCGCAGCCCGAACGCGCGGCCGAGCCAGAAGCCGATGGTATCGCCCATGATCGCCCCGGCCGCGGCGGCGGCGATCACCCCCCCGATCGTCAGCCGCCCGCTGGCCCCGGCATAGACCGCGACCGCGATCAGCGTGGCCTCGCCCGGGAACGGGACGCCGATGCTTTCGATCCCCACCGCCAGGGCGACGGCGAGATAGCCGGGATGGGCCATGCTTGCTCCGATCAGGACGGACTTGCCCTGCCGCGCCGGGGCGGGCACGCTGCGCGATACCGCCCGGTAGGGCGGACAGACAACGACGTATCACGGGGAAGCATGTCCATGAGCATCACTCGACGATCCGCCCTGACCGGCACCCTGGCCGCGGCGGCGGGCCTGGCGCCGGTCTCGCGCGCCTTCGCCGCCGGGAAGCCGGTGCTGAAGATCGGCAACACCGATCCCTACTCCGGCCCGGCTTCGGCCTATGGCGTGCTGGGGCATCTGGAATCGGCCTTCTTCAACCGGATGGTGAACGATCACGGCGGGATCGGCGGGCACCGGATGGATTTCATCACCTATGACGACGGCTACTCGCCGCCCAAGACGGTGGAGGACGTACGCCGGCTGGTGGAGCAGGACAAGGTCGATTTCCTTTTCGCCACCCTCGGCACCCCCACCAATTCGGCGATCGAACGCTACTGCAACCACAAGAAGGTGCCGCAGCTGTTCGTCGCCACCGGCGCCGACAAATGGGGCAACTACAAGCAGTTTCCCTGGACCATCGGCTGGCAGCCCAGCTACCGCGCCGAAGCCCAGATCTACACCAAATACATGCTCAAGGAGAAGCCGAACGCCAAGCTCGGGATCCTGTTCCAGAACGACGATTTCGGGAAGGACTATCCGGCCGGCGTGCGCGACGTGCTGGGCAAGGACTGGGGCAAGCACGTGGTCAAGGTCACCAGCTACGAGGTGACCGACCCCACCGTGGATTCGCAGATCACCGAGTTGCAGGCCTCCGGCGCCGACACGCTGCTGGTGGCGGCGACGCCGAAATTCGCCGCCCAGGCGATCCGCAAGGTGCACAGCCTCAACTGGCACCCGATGTTCTTCATGACCAACGTCTCGATCTCGGTCGGCGCGGTGCTGAAGCCGGCCGGCGAGCAGAACGCGATCGGCATGATCAGCGGGCTCTATCTGAAGGACACCACCGACCCGGAGTGGGACAAGGACGCCGGGATGGGTGAGTTCCGCGCCTTCATGGCGAAATACATGCCGCACGCGGACATCACCGATGGCGGCTACATCGCCGCCTACGGCTTATGCTACACCATGCGCCAGACGCTGATGCAGTGCAAAGGCAATTTCGCGCGCGCCAACGTGATGAAGCAGGCCACCAACCTGCGCAACCTCACGGTGCCGGTGCTGCTGCCGGGCATCACGGTCAACACCAGCCCGACCAACTACCACCCCACCAAGGCGATGCAGCTCGCCAAGTGGAACGGCACGACCTTCGCCCGCTTCGGCGCGGTCATCGAAGGCATCTGAGCGGTCCTTCCCCGGGCCGCGCCGCGGCCCGGGGGCTTCCGCCGTCCCCGCCATGCGCACCGATCGCCTGCCGCCGCTGGGCCTCGCCGCCCTGACCGTGCTCGAAGTCCCGCCGCTCGGTCTGGTGCCGCTCGCCGCGCGGGCCGGGTTCGCCGCCATCGGGCTGCGGCTGGCCCCGGCGTCCCCGGGCGGGGTGGCCTACCCGCTCTCCCCGCCCGAGCAGGCCGAGCTGCGCCGCCGGCTGGATGGCGAGGGCGTGCGGGTCCACGACGTGGAAATCCTCACCCTGGACGCGGCGTTTCGCCCCGCCGCCCATGACGCCCTGCTCGACCAGGCAGCGGTGCTGGGGGCGCGGCGCGTCACCGTCTGCGGCGAGGACCCGGAGCCGGCCCGGCTCGCCGCCAGCCTCGCCGGGCTCGCCGAGCGCGCCGCCGCGCGCGGCCTCGGGGTCGATCTCGAGTTCATGGGCTGGCGCGCGACCGCCACCCTGGCCCAGGCCGAGGCCGCGGTGCGTGCCGCCGATCACCCCGGTGCCGCGGTGTTGATCGACGCCCTGCATCTCGCGCGCACCGGCGCCACGCCGGCCGAAGTGGCGATGCTGCCGGCGGCACTGCTGGTTTCCGCCCAGGTCTGCGATGCCCCAAGCGCGGCGCCGGCGGGGCGGGAGGCGATCATCGCCGAGGCGCGCGGCAACCGGAAGCTGCCCGGAACGGGCGATCTGCCGCTGGCGGCGCTGCTGACGGCGCTGCCGGAGGCAACCGTGCTGTCCTGCGAGATCCCGCTGGCCGGGGTGGCCGATCCGGCCGAGCGGGCGCGGCTTGTGTTCGCGGCTACCGCGGGCCTGTTCGCGGCAGACTCCAGCCGATCGCCACCGGCACCCCCAGCAGCACCAGCGGGAACTGCAACAACAATCCCGAGATGATCGCGATCGCCAGCGGCTGCTGCATCCCCGACCCGGCGCCGATCGCCAGCGCCAGCGGCAACAGCGTCAGAATCGCCGCCAGCGTGGTCATCGCGATCGGCCGCAGCCGGTTGCCCGCCGCCGCCGCCAGCGCCGCCCGCGCCGGCATCTCGCGCGCCAGCTCCACGTATTCGGACACGTAGAATATCGCCAGCTCGGAAGAAATGCCGATGATCATCGTCATCCCCATCAGCGCGGTGATGTTCAGCGCCACCCCGGACATCCAGAGCCCGGTGAAGACCGCGGTGGTGGAGAGCAGCGCCGAGCCGATGATGATGATCGGCAGCCAGATGCGCTGATAGAGCAGGATCAGCAGCACGAACTCGGCCACCAGCGCCGCCAGGAAGACCCGTACCAGCCCGGCGAAGGCGATCTGCTGCTGCTTGTAGAGCCCGCCCAGGGTGAACCGCATCCCCGCCGGCAGCAGCCCCGGCCGGGCCAGCACCCGGCGCACGTCGCCGATCGCGGCGCCGATCCCGCGCCCCTCGATCCGGCCGGTCACCGCCACCATCTGCTGAAGGTTGTCGCGGTCGATCTCCGGCTGGCCGGACACCTGGCGCAGCCGCGCCAGCATCGAAAGCGGCAGCAGCGCCCCGTCCGGCGCGCGGATCGGCAGGGCGGCGATATCGGTGGTGGTGGCGCGGAACCGGGCGGGCAGCCAGACCCGCACCCCTTCCATCCGGTGCGGCGTCGGGATCAGTGCCGCCACCGTGCCGGTGAGATAGGCCGCCAGCTGCGCCCGCACCGCATCCGGCGTCAGCCCGGCCAGCGCCGTCCGGGCCGGGTCGATCCGCACATCCAGCGCATCGCCCGCCAGCACCACCCCGGAGCGGACCTCCACCACCCCGCGCAACTTCGCCACCGCCGCCGCGACCCGCCGCGCCGTCGGGATCAGCGCGGCGGTGTCGTCGGGGTCGAACAGCTTGATCTCGATCGGCTGCGGCACCGCGGTCAGATCGCCGATCAGGTCGCTCATCAGCTGCGCCGTATCCACCGTTACCCCCGGCACCAGCGCATGGATGCGGGCGCGAACCCGGGCCATCACCGCCTGGATCGGCGCCCGCTTGCCGGCGATCAGGCGGACGAAGAAATCGCCCTGGTTGGGTTCGTTCAGATCGCCCCCCAGCCCCATGCCGGTGCGGCGGGAAAACGTATCCACCGCCGGGTCGGCCCGCAGGATCGCCTCGATCTGGCGCAGCTCGCGGTCGGTCTCGGCGAGCGAGGTGCCGGGCCTGGTGTGGTAGTCCATCACGAACCCGCCCTCGTCCATCGCCGGCATGAAGCCGGTGGGCACGCGGGTATAGGCGACCCAGCCCAGCGCCAGGAGCGGTGCGAGCAAGGCCATCAGCACCCAGGGCCGCGGGATCAGCGCCGCCAGCAGGCGCTGATGCGCCCGCCCCAGTCGCCCCGGGCCGGCCGCGGCGGGGTCGCGCCAGCGGGTGAAATCCACCAATCCGCGCGCCAGCAGCGGCACCGCGAACAGGCTCAGCAACATGGAAACCACCAGCGCCGCCCCCATGGTCAGCGCCAGCGCGCGCGAGAATGCCCCCGTCACCCCGCCCAGGAAGGCCAACGGGATGAAGACGATGATGGTGGCGAGACTCGACCCGCCGAGCGGCACCAGGAACTCCCGCGCGGCCGGCAGCACCTTGAGCCGCGCCTCCGACGTCGCCACGCCGGCCCCGGCGCGGCGGGCGATGTGCTCGATCATCACGATCACATCGTCGATCACCAGCCCCACCGCGGCGGCGATCCCGCCCAGGGTCATGATGTTGAAACTCTGCCCGGCCAGCCGCAGCACCAGCACGGTGATCGCCAGCGTCGCCGGCACCGTCAGCACCGCGACCAGGGTCACCCGCCAGGAACGCAGGAACGCCAGCAGCACCAGCCCCGCCAGCCCCAGCCCGATCAGCACCGCGTCGCGCACCGAGGCCGCCGATTGCGTCACCAGCACCGACTGGTCGTACCAGGATTTCACCGTCACCCCGGGCGGCACCGGGAACCGGGCGACGATGCGGCGCACCGCGGCGGCGATCCGCACCGCGTTGCCGCCCGGCTGCTCATAGACGTTGAACAGCACCGCCGGATGCCCGTCCTGGGTCACCCGTACCCATTGCGGCACCACCGAGCGCGTCACCCGCGCCACATCCCCGAGCGTCACCACCCCGCCCGGCCCGGCCCGCAGCACGGTGCGACGCAGCGCCGCGCGCGTGTGGTAGCTGTCATCGGCGAGCACCAGGAACAGCTTGTCGTGGTCCTGCACTTTCCCCACCGCGCGCAGCACCCCGCCGGCCCGCAGCGCCGCCACCACATCCGGCAGCGCGAGCCCGTAGGCCGCCAGCCGATGCGGATCGACCAGCACGTGGATCTCGGGCGTGGCACCGCCCTCCACCCCCACCCGCTTCACCCCCGGCACCGCGGTCAGCAGCGGGGCCAGCTGGAACCGCACCAGCTCGCGCAGCCGGGACGGGGAGATGCTGTCCGAGGTCAACCCATAGGAAATGATGGGAAACGTGGTCGGATCCATCCGCAGCACGCTCGCGGTGGTGCCCGGCGGGAGCTCGGGCATCACGTCGTTGATCGCCTGCTGCACTTCGAGCGTGGTCTCGATCATGTTCCGGCCCCAGCCGAAATCGAGCTCCACCTGCGCCGACCCGCGCGAGGTCTCCGAGCGTACCGCCCGCAGCCCCGGCACGCTGCGCACCGCCTCCTCCACCTTGCGGGTGACCAGCAGCACCATCTGGCTGGCCGGCCGGTCGCCGGCGGCGAGCTCGATCCGCACGCGCGGGAACGAGACCTGCGGAAACAACCCCACCGGCAGCTGCACCGCGGCATAGAGCCCCGCCGCCGCCAGCGCCGCCATCACCAGCAGAATCGCGCGGCGATGCCGCTCCACCAGGCCGACGAAGCCCATCAGCGGGCGCCGGTCCGCACCGCCATCCCGGGGGCGAGCTGATAATTGCCCGACACCACCACCGGCAGCGAGGGCGCGACCGGGCCGGCCACCGCGGTGCGCATCCCGGTCTCGGCCAGAACCCGCACCGCCACCCGCAGCGCCCCCTTCGGCCCCACCTGATAGACGTAATGGCCGCCCCGGTTGCCCAGCACCGCATCGCGGGGAACGATCCAGCCGGCCGCCCAGCCGGTGCGAATCACCGCGCGATACGCCGCCCCACCCAGCGGGTCGGCGGCCGGTATCACCGTCGTGTCCACCAGATGCGTGGCCGGGTTCACCATCCCCCCGACCCCCACCACCCGGCCGGCGACCGCCGCCCCCCCCTGCAACGGTTCAAGCCGGACCGGATCGCCCGCCGTCACCCGCGTCGCCGCCGCCGGCGGAATCCCCACCGTCACCTGCAAAGCCCCGCGCCGGCTCAACGACACCAGCGGCGTCCCCGCCTGCACCGCCGCCCCTTGCTGCACCGGAATCGAGGTCACCACGCCGGCGAACGGCGCGCGCACCGCCTGCACCGGCGCGCCGCCGCCCTCCCGCTGCAAGGCCTGCAAGGCGAGCTCCGCATCCGTCACCGCCCCATCCGCCCGCGCCAGCTGATCGGCCGTCGCCAGACGCTGCGCGCGCAGCTGGGCCATATGGGCCCGCTCGGCCCGGGCCAGCCGCACCGCCGCCTCGGCCCGCCGATACTGCGCCACCACCGCGGGCGCCGCGGCAACCTGCGCCAGAACCTGCCCGGTCACCACAAGCTGGCCCGGCACCACCAATACCCCCGCCAACACCCCTTGATGCTGCACCGACAAACTCACCACCCCGCCCGGCGCCGGCGCCGCCTCCCCATACCCCACCACGCGCACCGGCAACCGCCCGCGAACCGGCATCTCGGTCCGCACCCACACCGACGGCGCGGCCGCCGCGAGAAGCAGGGCGAGGATGAGGGCGGGGTTCGGGAGGCGGCGAGGAAGGCCAGGGGGGCGCTGCCCCCCTGCACCCCCTCTCGCTCCGAACCAACCCGGGGTTCCAAGGGCGTCGCCCTTGGCGGGGGTCCAGGGGGCAGCGCCCCCTGGCCTTCCCTGCGGCCCCCCGAACCCCACCCTCATGCCCGCACCTGCATCCGCGGCATCCCCGCCCCGGTGAGGGTGGCGAGGGCGATGCGTTGGTCGAGGAGGGTTTGGCGCAGTGCGAGGGCCTGGCGCTCGGCGGCGATGCGGGCGGTGACGAAGTCCACGTAGGCGCGTTCCGAGAGATTGCCGGCCTGCCAGGCGCGGGTGGCGGCGGCGGCGATGGTGGTGGCGCGCAGCATCTGGGTATGGGCGCGGCGGAGTTGGCGGCGGGTGAGGTGGATTTCGGCTTCCAGGGCTTTGGCCTGGCCTTCGGCGGTTTGCAGCCGGGCGATGTATTCGGCGCGCAGTTGTCGGCGGCTGGCGCGGGCGATGGCGATGTTGCCCTGGTTGCGATCGAAGATGGGCAGGTCGAGGGTGATTTGCGGGCCGAGGGTGCGGACGTTGGAGGTATCCGATGCGCCGACGAACCCGATGCTGAGGCGGGGGAACTGGGCCAGGATGGCGGCGCGCAGGCGGGCGTCGGCGGCCTGGTAGCCGTAGCGCAGCGCGAGCAGGTCCGGCCGGTGGCTCGGGATGTCGGGCAGCGGCGGCAGCGGCGGCAGGCGCGGATGGCGGGTGAGCGGCAGGGTGGCGCCGGGGGCCAGGCCGAGCAGGGCGGCGAGCTGGTGGCGGCGTTGCTGTTGCAGCCGGGCGAGGTTGGCTTCCTGGCGATCGGCGGCGGCCAGCGCGGCGAGGTCGGGGGCGACGGTGGCGAGGCTGGCGTTGCCCTGGGTGACCGCCTGGGCGGTAACGGCATAGCGGCGGGCGAGCAGCCGGCGCGCGGCGGCGAGCAGGTTCTGTTCGCGGTTGCCCTCGATCAGATCGACCGCGAGCAGCCGTGCCTTGGCGATCACCTGCCATTCCTGCCACAGCAGGCTGGCGGCGACGCCCCGGGCGGTGGCGCGGGCGGCCTCGGTGCGGGCCGGGCGGGTGAGCAGGGCTTGCAGGTCTTCCGACAGGCCGAGGCTCCAGCCGGTGCTGCCGGCGGGGCCGGCGATGACCGGGGTGAGCCCGGCGGATGCCTGCGGGTTGGGCAGAATTCGGGCGGCGATCAGCCGGGCGCGGGCGAGCGGCAGTTGCGCCCGGGCGGCGCGCAGCCCGGGGTTGTTGGCGAGCGCGAGCCGGGCCACGTCCTGCACCGACAGAAGCGGCCCCGGTGCCGGTCCGGGCGGGTGGCGGAGCGCGGCGAGCGAAGGCGCGAGCGGGGCGGAGCGCGGCAGCGGCAGCGGGTGATACGCGGCGCAACCGGAGAGCAGGACGGCGGCGGACACCACAAACGGTCCCGCGCGCCGGATCGGGCGGCGGGGCAGGGCGGTGAGGAACATGGGCCTGATCCTGCCTGCGCTGGGGTTGCCGTTGGGTCGGGGGCCGATGACGGATCGTTAACGTCGGCCGTCCGGTCACGCCACCTGCGGGGCGCGCTCCATGATCATCGCCGCATAGGTGGCTTCCGCCACCGCCACGCCATCGACCCGGGCGACGGCATGGAATTTCCACACGTTGCCGCGGTGGTGGACGCGCACGCAATGCACCTGGAGCTGGTCTCCGGGACTCACCGGGCGGCGGAACTTGGCGCCCTCCACCGACATGAAATAGACCACCCGCCCGGCTGCATCGGGCCCCAGGGTTTCCACCACCAGCACCGCCGCGGTCTGCGCCATCGATTCGATGATGAGCACGCCCGGCATCACCGGATGATTGGGGAAATGGCCCTGGAAGAACGGCTCGTTGACCGAGACGT
>JAKBCO010000119.1 GCA_021807785.1 Pseudomonadota bacterium | reverse complement strand
CACGGTGCTGAAGATGTTGCCCCGCTCCGGCCCCGCCGGGCGCGGCGCCTGGGCGGGCACGAAGGAGCGGGGCGGCGGCGGGATGACGTCGCCGCGCGGGGGCGGCGGCGCCGAGGGGCGCAGCTGCGGCGGCGGGGCGGCCGGCTCGGCGGCGGCCTGGATCGGCGCCGCGGCCGGGGCGGCGGCCGCGGCCGGTTCCGCGACGGCGGCGGGCGGCTCGGCTTGCAGCCCGCCGTTCACCGCGACCAGCCGGGGCCGTTCCTTCGCCGCCGTTTCGGCCACGTCGATGCCGGTGGCGATCACCGAGACGCGGATGCTGCCGGTGAGCGCCGGGTCGTAGGAGGAGCCGAAGATGATCTCGGCCTCGGGATCGACCTCCTGGCCGACCCGCTTGGCGGCGTGTTCGACCTCGAACAGCATCAGGTCGTCGCCGCCGGTGATGTTGATGAGCAGCCCCTGCGCGCCGGCCATCGAGGTGTCCTCGAGCAGCGGGTTGTTGATGGCGGCCTCGGCGGCCAGGATGGCGCGGTTCTCGCCGTCGGCGGTGCCGGTGCCCATCATCGCCTTGCCCATCGCGCGCATGACGGTGCGGATGTCGGCGAAGTCGAGGTTGATCTGCCCGGGCGCCACCATCAGGTCGGTGACGCTGCGCACGCCCTCGAACAGCACCTGGTCGGCCATCTTGAAGGCGGCGGCGAAGGTGGTGCGGTCGTTCGCGGTACGGAACAGGTTCTGGTTGGGGATGATGATGAGGGTATCGACGTGCTGTTGCAGCTCGGCGATGCCGGCTTCGGCGGCGCGCATCCGCTTGCGGCCCTCGAAGTCGAACGGCTTGGTGACCACGCCGATGGTGAGGATGTTGCGCTCGCGGGCCATGCGCGCGATCACCGGGGCGGCGCCGGTGCCGGTGCCGCCGCCCATGCCGGCGGTGATGAAGACCATGTGGCTGCCGTCGAGATGGCGGTAGAGCTCGTCGGCGGCTTCCTCGGCGGCGGCGCGGCCGACCTCGGGCTTGGCGCCGGCGCCGAGGCCCTGGGTGATGTGCGGGCCGAGCTGGATGCGCCGGCTGGCGCGCGAGGCGCTGAGCTGCTGGGCATCGGTGTTGGCGACGATGAACTCGACGCCCTGGAGATCGGCGGCGATCATGTTGCCGACCGCGTTGGTACCGCCGCCGCCGACGCCGATGACGGCGATGCGGGGGGTGAAATCGGTCTGCAACGGCTGCGGCACCGAGGTGATGTTCAGGGTCATGGCTCGCGGCCTCCTCCGACGATTCGTTGAACAGAACGCCATGCGCGCGATTCGCGGCAAGCGGTTTGGGCGATGGTCACAGTCGTTCCCTCACGAAGGCCGCCAGCCGGGCGATGAGGCCCTGCCGCGGCGGTGGATCGAGATCGATATCGGCGAGCCGGCGGCCGGAGCCGGCGGCCCAGCCCAGGAGCCCGGCGCTGGTGGCGAAGCCCGGGCCTTGGGCGAGCTCGGGCAGGCCGCGCAGTCCGCCCGGGCGGCCGAGGCGCACCTGCTTGCCCAGCATCTCGGTGGCCAGTTCGCGCACCCCCCCGAGCTGGCTCGCGCCCCCGGTCAGGACCACCCGGTTGCCGGCGACCCGGGTGACGCCGGAATGGTCGAGCGCCTGGCGGACCAGTTCGAAAATCTCCTCGATTCGCGAGCGCACCACCTGCACCAGGTCGCTGCGCGGGACTTGCAGCAGGTGGTGGTCCTCCTCGCCGATCAGCGGCACCTGCAACAATTCCTGCCGGTCGTCGGGGCAGAGGGCGGCGTTGCCGTAGAGCACCTTCAGCCGCTCGGCATGGGCGATCGGGGTGGAGAGCATCCGCGCGATGTCGCTGGTGACGTGCACCCCGCCCATCGCCAGCTGCGCGGTGTGCAGCAGCTGGCCCTCGGCGAACACGGCGATGCCGGTGGTGCCGCCGCCCAGGTCGATCACGGTGGCGCCGAGCTCGCGCTCGTCCTCCACCAGCGCCGCCAGCCCGGCCGCCATCGGCGCCGAGACCAGCTCGGTCACGTCGAGGTCGCAGCGCGCCATGCAGGCGCCGAGCGAGCGCAGCGCGCCGGGCGCGGCATCGACGATGTGCAGCCGCGCGGTGAGGGTGTTGCAGTGCAGCCCGCGCGGGTCGCCGACGCCGCCGGTCTCGTCGGTGGTGAAATCGAGCGGCAGGGCGTGGATCGTCTCCCGCCCCTCGGCCTCGGCGCGGTTGCGGCCCTCGAGCATGATGCGGCGGATGTCGGATTCCTCGACGCTGCGTCCGCCGACCGGCCACTGGACGTTCATCAGCCGGCTTTCCGGCTGGCCGCAGCTCAGGTTGACCGTCACCGCGCGCAGCCGCGTGTCGGCCTGGTCCTCGGCCTGGCCGACGGCGGCGCGGATGGCGGTCTCGGCGGCCTCGAGATCGACGATGTTGCCCCCGCGCACCCCCTTGGCGCGATGCCAGCCGAAGCCGGTGACGCGCAGCTGGCCGTCCGATTCCTGGCGGCCGATCATGCAGACGATCTTGGTGGTGCCGATATCCAGCACCCCGAACGGGCCGGCGCGTCCGCGCCCGCGCGGCTTGTCGTCGGGACCGGTATCGGACGCGGTCAGCAGGCGCGGCGCCATCTGGTTCATGTCGGTTTCTTTCCGGCCTTGGGGGGGGTGGCGTCGGTCGCGACCGGGCGCAGCACCAGCATCGACGGCAGCCGCAGATCGACGATGCGGATGCGCCGGTCGAGCAGGGCGAACTGCGCTTCCAGCTGCGCCAGCCGCGCGATCGCGCGGACCGCGTGCCCGCCCGGCAGGCGCACGGTCATGCCCGATTTCATGTCGAGGTCCCAACGCCGCCCGCCGACCCGCACCGAGGCGGCCACCCGCGACATCAGCTCCGGCTGCGCGTTGAGCGCGTCGATCAGCCGGGCCGCCGCCAGTGGCGCCCCCGGCCCCACCACCAGCGGCAGGCGGCGGAAATCGGTCACGTGGCGGTCGGTCACCACGTTGCCGCCGCGGTCGATCACGCGGAAGGTCCCGTGATCCTGCCAGATCGCGAACGGGCGGCGCTCGGTCAGGCGGATGACGATGGTATCGGGCAGGCGGCGTTCCACGGTTGCGGCCTGCACCCAGGACAGGCGGTCGATCCGCCCCGCCACCGCGCGGATCGGCACCGCCAGGATCGGCGTGCCGTGATGGATGTCCATCGCCTCGCGCAGGATCGCCGGCGGGGTGTTGTTGCGGCCTTCGATGCGGATGTGGCGCACCACCAGCCCGCCGCGCGCGGCTTCCTTCGCCAGCGCCAGATGCACGCGGTCCAGCAGGCTGCCCGGCGCGCCGGAGCGCAGCAGCGCGGTCAGCCCCAGCAGCACCAGCCCGATCGCGCCCAGCGCCAGCGCCGGGCGGGCCAGCCAGTGCTGGCGCCGCACCAGCAGCCGCCAGGCCGCCGGCCGGTCGCGGACGGAATTGCGCGGCCCGCGCGCGCCCTTCACCCCGCGCGGCATGTCGCCTGCTCCACCATCCAGGCGCAGAGCGCCGGGAACGCGATGCCGCGATGCGCCGCCTGTTCCGGCAGCAACGAGGTCCGGGTCAATCCGGGCTGGGTGTTCACTTCCAGCAGCACCAGCCGTCCCGGCTCGCCCGCGGTGTCGTCGTAGCGGAAATCGGCGCGGCTGGCGCCGCGGCAGCCCAGCGCGCGATGCGCCGCCAGCGCCATCTCGAGAGCGCGCGCCTCGGTCCGCTGGTCCACCCGGGCGGGAATCACGTGGCGGGAGCCGCCGGGGGCGTATTTCGAGTCGTAGTCGTAGAAGGCGCCGGCCTCGGCGATGATCTCGGTCACCGCGAGCGCGGTCTCGCCCATCACCGCCACCGTGAGTTCGCGGCCGGGGATGTATTCCTCCACCAGCGCGCGGTCCCCCCAGCGCCAGTTGCGGGCGATGGCGGCGCGGCGGTTGTCGCCGGCGCGCACGATCTCGACGCCGACCGAGGAGCCCTCGTTGGCCGGCTTGACGACATAGGGCAGCGGCAGCGGGTCGGCCTCGGCCAGGGCCTCGCGGTCCACCAGCAACCCGCGCGGCACCGGCAGGCCGGCGGCGGCGAAGAGCGTCTTGGCGGCGGTCTTGTCCATCGCCAGGGCCGAGGCGCGCACCCCGGAATGGGTGTAGCGGATGCCCAGCCAGTCGAGCACGCCCTGGATGCTGCCGTCCTCGCCGAAGCGCCCGTGCAGGGCGTTGAAGACCACGTCCGGCGGGGGCGTCAGGGCGGCGATCAGCGCCGGCAGGTCGGCGCCGACCTCGACTGGGGTCACCTCGAAGCCGGCCTCGCGCAGCGCCTCGATCACCTGCGCGCCGGAGGCGAGGCTGACCTCGCGCTCGGCCGAGATGCCGCCATAGAGGACCGCGACCCGGGTCATGGCAGGGGCTCCCCGCTTATCGGCGCCGGCGGGCCGGCATGGCGGCCGAGGCGGCGGATCTCCCATTCCAGCCGCACCCCGGTGGCGGCGAACACGCGCCGGCGCACCTCCTCGCCCAGCCCTTCCAGATCGGCGGCGGTGGCGGTGCCGGTGTTGACGAGGAAGTTGCAGTGCTTGTCGGAGACCATCGCGCCCGCGCGGGTGAGGCCGCGGCAGCCGGCGGCATCGATCAGCTCCCACGCCTTCTGGTCCGGCGGGTTGCGGAAGGTGGAGCCGCCGGTGCGGGCGCGGACCGGCTGGCTCGCCTCGCGGGCGGCGCGGATCTCGGCCATGCGGGCGGCGATCCCGGCGGGATGGCCGGGGCGCGCGCGCAGCCGGGCCCGCACCACCACCGCCCCGTGCGGCAGCCGGGCGTGGCGATAGGCGAAGGCCAGTTCCGACGCCCCGAGCCGCACCAGCGTCCCGGAGCGGGTCACCACCTCGGCCCAGTCGAGGACGGTGGCGATCTCCCCGCCATAGGCCCCGGCGTTCATCGCCACCGCCCCGCCGATGCTGCCCGGCACCCCGCAGAGGAACTCGAGGCCGGCGAGGCCGGCGGCGGCGGCGTGCTCGGCCACCGTGGCATCCAGCGCCCCGGCGCCGGCCACCACCCCGTCGGCCTCGGCGGCGATGGCGGCGAAGCCGCGCGCGAGGCGCACGGTGACGCCGGCGATGCCGCCGTCGCGGATGATGAGGTTGGAGCAGGCGCCCAGCACATGCACCGGGATCGCCGGATCGAGCGCGGCGAGGAAGCCGGCCAGGTCGGCGGCGTCGGCCGGGCGCACCAGCAGCTCGGCCGGCCCGCCGACGCGGAACCAGGTGGCCGGGGCCAGCGGGACGTCGTGGAGGACGCGCCCGCGCAGCGGTGGCAGGGCGAAGCCGGGATCGCGCGCCGCCGCCATCATGTCCCGCCCGGGCCGCGTCGCGCCGGCCCCCCTCCCCTGGCGGCACCGGGACCGGCACCGGCAGTGACACCGGCGCCGCCGCGGCCGGCCTGCGCCTGCAACGCCGCCAGCTCCGCCGGCAGCGTCTGCGCCCATTGGGTGATGTTGCCGGCGCCCAGGCAGACCACGTAATCGCCCGGCCGGGCGATCGCGAAGATCATCTCCGCCAGCCGCGCCGGCGCGCCGAGCGGCACCGCGGCGCGATGGCCGCGCGCGCGCAAGCCCTCCACCAGCGCGTCGCGGTCCACCCCCGGGATCGGTGCCTCCCCGGCCGGATAGACATCCGCCACGATGACCGTGGAGGCGTCGTTCATGCAGGCGCAGAACTCGGCGAAGAGCGATTGCAGGCGCGAGAACCGGTGCGGCTGCACCACCGCCACCACGTTCTTCGCCCCGGCCTGGCGGGCGGCGCGCAGCACCGCGGCGATCTCCACCGGGTGGTGGCCGTAATCGTCGATCACGGTGATTCCGCCCGCCTCGCCGGTGCGGGTGAAGCGGCGCTTCACACCGGCGAACCCGGCGAAGGCCGAGCGGATGGTATCGTCGTCGATCATCATCTCGACCGCCACCGCGACGGCGGCGAGCGCGTTCTGCACGTTGTGCCGGCCCAGCATCGGCAGCCGGAACGGCCCCAGCTGGCGGGTGCGGTTGCGCACCCGGTCGGTGACCGCCACCTGGAAGGTGGCGCCGCGGGAATCGGCGTGCAGCGCCTCGGCGCGCACATCGGCCTGCGGGCTGAAGCCGTAGGTGACGATGCGGCGGTCGGCGAGGCGGGGGATCATCTGCTGCACCGCCGGATGGTCGATGCAGAGCACGGCGAAGCCGTAGAAGGGGATGTTGGCGACGAACTGGTCGTAGCCGGCGACCATCGCCTCCGGCGTGCCCCAATGGTCCAGGTGCTCGGGGTCCATGTTGGTGACCACCGCGATCACCGCCGGCAGGCGCAGGAAGCTGCCGTCGCTCTCGTCGGCTTCCACCACCATCCACTCGCCCTGGCCGAGGCGGGTGTTGGAGCCATAGGCGTTGATGATGCCGCCGTTGATGACGGTGGGGTCGAGCTTGGCCGCTTCCAGCACGGCGGCGATCAGGCTGGTGGTGGTGGTCTTGCCATGGGTGCCGCCGACCGCGACCGACCATTTGAGCCGCATCAGCTCGGCCAGCATCTCGGCCCGGCGCACCACCGGCAGGAAGCGGGCGCGGGCTTCCACCACCTCGGGGTTGTCGCGCTTCACCGCCGAGGAGACCACCACCACCTGGGCATCGCCCAGATTGCCCGCGTCATGGCCGACGGTGATCGGGATTCCGGCCTCGCGCAGCCGGCGGACATTGGTGCCGTCGGCGATGTCGCTGCCCTGCACCCGGTAGCCCAGGACATGCAGGACCTCGGCGATGCCGGACATGCCGATGCCGCCGATGCCGACGAAATGGATGGTGCCGATGGAGAGCGGCAGCGCCCGCATCTACCGGTCCTCCTGCGGCGGCCGGGTATCGTCTTGAGTTTGGCGCGCGCCGGATACCCAGGTTCCTGCGGAACCTGAGTATGCCACCGCCTCCCCGGCGCCGACGCGCATCGCCAGCTCGGCCAGGCGCAGCGCGGCATCGGTGCGCGATCGGCCGAAGGCGGCGGCGGCGGCGCGGATGCGCCGCTCCGGATCGCCGAGCCAGGCGGCGAGCGCGCGCGCCAGCGCCGGCGCGTCCAGCCCGGCCTGATCGAGCCGTTCCGCCGCGCCCGCCGCCACCAGCGGTTCGGTGTTGGCGCGCTGGTGGTCGTCGATCGCCCCGGGCAGCGGGATCAGGAGCGCCGGGCGGCCGACCGCGGCGAGTTCGGCCACGGTGGAGGCGCCGGCCCGCGCGATCACCAGCTGCGCCTCGGCGAGCCGCGCGCCCATCCCATCGAGGAACGGCGCCAGGGTCGCGGGCACGCCGGCGGCGGCGTAGGCGGCGCGCACCCGGTCCAGGTCCTCCGGGCGGCATTGCTGGGTGACGTCGAGCGCGCCGCGCAGCCCCTCCGGCAGCAGCGCCACCGCGGCCGGGACCAGATCCGCCAGCACCCGCGCGCCGAGCGAGCCGCCCACCACCAGCAGCGACAGCGTCGGCCCGGGCCGATAGGCCGCCCCCTGATGGGCGAGGATCTCCGGGCGCACCGGATTGCCGGTGACCACCCGCGCGACGCCCCCGGGCACGCGCGCGGTTTCGGCGAAGCTGAGGGCGAGGCAGTCGGCGCCGCGCGCCAGCGCCCGGTTGGCCCGGCCCAGCACCGCGTTCTGCTCGTGCAGGATCAGGCGCGGGCGCGGGCGGATGAGCCGGGCGCCGAGCGCCGGGGCGACCGAGGGATAGCCGCCGAACCCCACCACCGCCTGGGCGTCGAGCCCGGCGAGCAGGCGCCGCGCCTTGAGCCCGCCCCAGCCGAGGGCGATCGCCGCCAGCCCGGCCCGCCAGACCCCGCGCCCGGCGATGCCGGCCCCGGGCAGCACATGCTGGTCGAGCCCCGCGAAGCCGCGCGCCCCGGCGGCGCGGGCGTCGGTCATCAGCACCACCCGCTCGCCCTGTGCCAGCAGGGCGGCGGCCAGCGCCTCGGCGGGGAAGAGATGCCCGCCGGTGCCGCCGGCGGCGATCACGAACGGGCGCACCGAGGGTCCCCTCATGGCGCATCCCCGCGCGCGCGGCGGCGGGTGAGGGCGAGCAGCATCCCCATCTCCAGCGCCGAGGCGATCGCCGAGGAGCCGCCATAGGAGATGAACGGCAAGGTCATCCCCTTGGTGGGGATCATCTTCATCGCCGAGGCCATGTTGACGAAGGCCTGCAGGCCGAACGAGGCGATCAGCCCGGTGCCGGCGAGCACGGTGAAGGGGTCGGTCTCGGCGACCATCCGCCAGATCCCGCGCAGCACGATGAAGCCATAGACGAGCGGGATCAGGGCGGTGAAGACGAGGCCCATCTCCTCGCCCGCCACCGCGAAGATGAAATCGGCATGGGCATCGGGCAGCAGGTCCTTCATCCGCCCCTCGCCCAGGCCGCGCCCGAGCAGCCCGCCATGGCCGAATGCCTTGAGCGCGATGCGGATCTGGTAGGTGTCCGGCCCGTGCGGGTGGAGGAACTCGGCCACCCGCATCCGCACATGGTGGAAGGTGAGATAGGCCCCCACCGCCAGCGCCAGCATCCCCAGCAGCGCCGTCACCACGAGGCCGATGCTGAGGCCGTCCACGAACAGCTGCACGAAGAGCACCGCGGTGATGACCACCGCCATGCCGACATCCGGCTGCTCCTTCAGCAGCACCATGATGAAGCCGTAGAGCACCAGCGCGATCCCGGCGCCGGGGAAGCGCGGGTTGCGCCGCCGCTCGGCCAGCAGCCAGGCGGTGACGACCGCGAAGCAGGGCTTGAGGAACTCCGAGGGCTGCACGGCGAAGCCGGGGAAGCGGATCCAGCGCCGCGCGCCCAGGATTTCCATCCCCACCGCCAGGGTGGCGGCGGTCAGCAGCAGCGCCATCACCCCGCCCGCCAGCGCCAGCCGGCGGACCTGGCGGGGCGAGAGCATGGAGATCACCATCATCAGCGCCAGCCCGGAGGCCAGGAACAGCACCTGCTTGGCGAGCAGATGGTAGCGCGGGTCGCCCAGCCGGTGCGCCGCCTCCGGCGCCGCCGCCATCGCCAGCACGTAGCCGAAGCCGAACAGCACGCCCACCGCGCTCAGCGTGGCGTGATCGACGGTCCACCACCAGCGGCCCAGCCGCGAGGTGTCGGTGCGCGCGATCGCCATCAGGCCGCCTCCGCATCCGGCAGGGCCCGGGCGAGGGCGGCGAAGCGGGCGCCGCGGGCCTCGAAACCGGAGAACTGGTCGAAACTGGCCGCCGCCGGCGAGAGCAGCACCACCGGGGCGCCGGTGCGGCGCGCGGTGGCCAGGGCTTCGGGGACCGCGGCGTCGAGGGTGCCGGCGATGCGATGGGGGATGCCGGCTTCGGCCAGGGTGGCGGCGAAGTCCGGGGCGTCGCGCCCGATCAGCACCGCGCCGGCGATGCGCGGGAAGAACGGCGCCAGCGCGGCGATGCCGCCCGCCTTGCCCTGGCCGCCGGCGATCCAGACCAGCCGGTCGTAGCAGCCGAGCGCGCGGGCGGCGGCGTCGGCGTTGGTGGCCTTGCTGTCGTCGATGAAGCGCACGCCGCCGATGCGCGCCACTTCGCGCTGGCGGTGCGGCAGGCCGGGGAAGCTCGTGATCCCGCGCGCCACCGCCGCGCGATCGGCGCCGAGGGCAAGCGCGATGGCGGCGGCGGCGGCGGCGTTCTGGGCGTTGTGCGCCCCGGGCAGGGCGGGCGCGGCGGCAAGGTCGAGGATCGGCCCGGCGGCATCGCCCAGCACGCCGCCGATCGGGGCGACATCGGCGGCGTCTTCCCCGGAGACGGTGATCCGCCGCGCCGGCCCCGCCGCCAGCGTCGCGGCCATGGCGCGGGAGGGGGCGTCGTCGATGCCGATCACCGCCAGGTCGCAGGCCGCCTGGCGGGCGAACACCAGGC
>JAKBCO010000118.1 GCA_021807785.1 Pseudomonadota bacterium | reverse complement strand
AGGCCCCTCAACCTGTCGGCGTTCCCCGCCCGGGTTAGCCGGGGCCGGTTAGCGCGAGGTTAAGCCTCCCCCTCAATCCCCCCCCGCCGCGGCGCGGAACCCGCCCACCCCGCGCTCGATCGCCGTCACATGCCGCGGCCGGAACCCGGTCGGGTCCGGAAGCCCGCAGGCATGGGCGATGATCTCCACCTCCTCGCGCACCCGCCGCGCGTAGCGCGCCACCCGCACCGCCTTGTCCATCGGGTCCAACCCCCGGATCAGCCGCGGATCGGACGAGGTCACCCCGGTCGGGCAGAAGCCGGAGCCGCATTTCATCGCCTGGATGCAGCCCAGGCTGAACATGAACCCACGCGCCGAGGCCACGAAATCCGCCCCCATGCAGAGCGCCCAGGCCACCTTGTCCGGCGTGATGAGCTTGCCGGAGGCGGTGATGCGGATGCGCTCATTCAGCCCCGCCCGGTCGCGCGCGGCGGCCACCAGCGGCAGCGCCTCGGTGATCGGCAGGCCCACGTAATCGATCAGCGGCGCCGGCGCCGCCCCGGTGCCGCCCTCCCCGCCGTCCACCTGGATGTAGTCGGGGCAGCCCTCCGGGTAGGAAAGACAATCGGCGAACCATTCGTCCAGGAACTCCGGGTCGCCCACCACGAATTTCACCCCCACCGGCCGGCCGGTGACGCCGCGCACCCGGTCCACGAACTGCCCGAGCTCGCGGATGCTGCCGATGTCGTGGTGACGGTTGGGGGAGATGCTGTCCTGGCCGGCCGGAATGCCGCGGATGGCGGCGATCTCGGCGGTCACCTTCACCCCCGGCAGAATCCCGCCCTTGCCGGGCTTGGCGCCCTGGGCCAGTTTCACCTCGAACATCCGCACCTCGGGGTGGGACGCGAGGTCGCGCAGCCGGTCCTCCGACAGCTTGCCCGCCGCGTCGCGGGCGCCGTATTTGGCGGTGCCCATCTGCATGATGACGTCGCAGCCGCCCTCCAGGTGATAGGGCGCGAGCCCGCCCTCCCCGGTCGCCATCCAGATCCCGGCCTCCTTCGCCCCGCGCGACAGCGCCGAGACCGCGGCGTGCGACAGCGCGCCATAGCTCATGCCGGAGATGTTGAAGAAACTGCGCGCGAAATAGGGCTCGCGGCAGGCGCCCGGCCCCTCGGCCAGGCCGATCTGCTTGCCGGGGAAGGCGCGCTTCTCCTCGTCCAGCACCGGAAACGGGGCGTTGCGGAAGACGAAGGCGGGGACGTTCTCCGAGCCGAAACTCATCAGGTTGGAAACGCCCTTGGCGGAGCGGTACACCCATGACCGCTCCAGCCGGTTGAACGGGCGTTCCGCCCAATCCGGCAGGTAGTGGTACTGGCGCATGTACTCGCCCCAGGTCTCGGCGAAATACCGGACATGGCCGAGGATCGGGTAGTTGCGCAGGATCGTGTGCTGGGTCTGGCGGATGTCGTGGAAATAGAGCGCGATCAGGCCGGCCATGATGGCTGCCATGAGGATGGCGAGGAACGTCATTCAGCCTCCCGTTCCGGCCTTTTGCCGGGGCGTGACGAAAGCATGGCCGCCGGGGCGGGGGAAGCGCCCGGCGCCGGCGGTTTCCGGAAGTGTCTCCGCAAGCAGTTAATACGACGTAAAATTGCGCTTGACTCGAAGCAGGGCGGCGTTTATCCCGTCACTTGCGCGAACAAAAGTTCGCTATCCGAATTATCAGGCCCGCCACCATGGACGCCTCCGCCCCGAAGCCGCCCGACAAGAACGTCGTGAACGCGCTCGCCAAGGGCTTCCGCGTGCTGGAAGCCTTCACCGCGGACGCAACCGAACTCACCCTGGCCGAGACCGCGCGGCGCGCCGGCATCGACAACGCCACCGCCTTCCGCCTGCTCAACACCCTGGTGATGCTGGGCTATGTCGAGAAGATCGACGGCACCCGCCGGTTTCGTCTGACCCTGAAATGCCTCGGCCTCGGCTTCAACGCGATCGCGCGCTCGGATCTGCGCGCGCTGGCCCGCCCGGTGCTGCGCGCGCTGGTGGGCGAGGTGAACGAGGCCGCCTCCATCGGCGTGCTGGACGGCGCGGACGTGGTCTATGTCGAGCGCATCCAGGCCGGGCTGACCCGGCTCGGCGTCGATGTCCGCATCGGCAGCCGGGTGCCGGTCTATGCCACCGCCATCGGCCAGGCGATCCTCTCGGGCCTGCCGCGGGAGACCCAGCGCCAGGTGCTCGCCGCCCGCCGGCTCGACCCGCTCACCCCGAACACGCTCACCACCGAGGCCGCGCTGCTGGACCGGCTCGATCTGGTCCGCGCCCGCGGCTACGCGCTGTCCGATCAGGAAACCGTGCTCGGCCTGCGCGTGCTCGCCGCCCCGGTGGTCGATCTCGACCTGGTGCCGATCGCCGGCCTCAGCGTCGCCGCCCCCGGCTCGCGCGGCTCCATCGCCGATTTCGAGGCCGCGGCCCGCGCCCCGGTCCTCGCCGCCGCCGCCGCGCTCTCGCGCGCGTTGCAGGCCTCGGGCGGCTACGCCCCCCAAACTCTTCACGCCTGAACCCCTTCACGCCTGATCCGTCCGGAGACGCCAATGACCGCCATCGATTTCCACGGCCTGATCCCTGCCATCGCGGTGCCGTTCCGCCCCGACCACTCGGTGGACGCGGCCGATCTCGCCCGCTTCGCCGCCTGGCTCGGCCGCCAGAAGGGGGTGGTGGCGATGATGACCAACGGCCACACCGGGGAGGTGTTCTCGCTCACCCCGCGCGAGCGCGCCGAGGTGACCCGCATCACCGCCGCGGCGACGCGCGGCATCTGCCCGGTGATCTCCTCGGTGGTCTGCGAGGGCATCGGCGACGCGGTGGAGCAGGCCGGCTGGGCCAAGGCGGCCGGCGCCGCGGCGCTCGACGTGATGCCGCCGCATCACTGGCTGCGCTTCGGCTTCCGCCGCCGCCACGTGATCGCGTATTTCACCGCCATCGGCGAGGCCACCGGCCTGCCGCTGGTGGTCCATGTCTATCCGGCCTGGACCAAGGCCTCGTTCCCGTCCGAGCTGCTGGCCGAGCTGGCGCAGCTGCCATTCGTCGCCGCCTTCAAGATCGGCACGCGGGAGATGAACAAATACGCCCGCGACCTCGCCGCCATCCGCGCGGTGGCGCCGCACAAGGCGCTGCTCACCTGCCATGACGAATATCTGCTCGCCTCCATGGTGCAGGGGGTCGATGGCGCGCTGGTCGGCTTCGCCTCCCTGGTGCCGGGGCTGATCGCCGATCTGCTGGCGGCGGTGAAGGCGGGCGACCTCGCCCGCGCGCAGGCGATCCAGGCCCGCATCGATCCGCTCAAGGAAGCGGTCTATGGCGCCGGCGAGCCGACCGGCGAGGCCCATGCCTGCATGAAGGCGGCGATGGAGGCCGCCGGCATCCTGGCGAGCGGCCGGGTCCGTCCGCCGACCGAGGCGCCGAGTGCCGCCGAGCTCGCCCGCATCCGCGCCGCCGTCGCCGCCGCCGGCATCGCCGTCACCCGCGAAGCCGCCTGACCGCCGGCCCCGGGGAGGAAACCACCGCCATGTCCGCCACATTATCGCCGGCGCGCTCCGCGCCGGGCCCGTCGCCCGACGCCGCGCCGCTGATCCGCATGGCGGGGGTGGGCAAGACCTATCACGCCGCCGGCGGCGCCACGGTGCGCGCGCTGGACGGGGTCGATCTCGACATCGCCGATGGCGCCTTCGTCTCGGTGGTGGGGCCCTCGGGCTGCGGCAAATCGACCTTGCTGCGGATGCTGGCCGGGCTCGACCGGTGCGAGGAGGGCAGCCTGCGGCTCGGCGGGCGCGACGTGCGTGGCCCCTCGGGCGAGGTGGGGGTGGTCTTCCAGGCCGCCAATCTGCTGCCCTGGATGACGGTGCGCGAGAATATCCGCCTGCCGCTGCGCGTCGGCGGCCGGCACGCCCCGGCGGAGGCGCGCATCGACGCCCTGCTGGAGGTGACCGGGCTCGCCGATTTCGGCGCCCGCTATCCCTATGAGCTCTCGGGCGGAATGCAGCAGCGCGCCGGCATCTGCCGGGCCCTGGTGCGCGATCCCCGCATCCTGCTGATGGACGAACCCTTCGGCGCCCTCGATGCCCTGACCCGGGAGCGGATGAACGCCGAGTTGCAACGCATCTGGCAGACCAGCGGCAAGACCGTTCTGCTCATCACCCATTCCATCTCCGAGGCGATCTTCCTCGCCGACCAGGTGGTGGTGATGTCGCCGCGCCCCGGCCGCGTGCTGCGGGTGCTGGAGGTGCCGATCCCGCGCCCGCGCAGCTTCGACAGCATCGTGAGCCACCCCGCCTATGCCGGGCTGGCGCGCGAGATCCGCGCCCTGCTCACCGAACCCGGAGACGCGCCATGAGTGCCACCGCCCTGCCCGCCGCCCGGACGCGGCGGACCGAGCTCCCGAGCGGGATCATCGCCGGCGGCGGCTTGATTGTGCTGCTGGGGCTGTGGGAGGCGGCGGTGCATCTCTGGCACCTGCCGGGCTACATCCTGCCCGACCCGGCCGCGGTCTGGCGCGCGCTGTGGTCCGGCATCGCGGTCTCGCCGGCGAGCCCGCTCGGCTGGTACCGCCCGCTCTGGGGCACGTTCCGCAACGCCGCGCTGGGGTTCTTCATCGGCTCGGCCGTGGGGCTGGCGGCCGGTTCGGCGATGGCCGAGAGCCGCACCGTCGAGCGGTTGCTGATGCCCTATGCCTTCGCCCTGCAATGCCTGCCCAAGGTGGCGATCGCGCCGCTGATCGTGATCTGGTTCGGCTTCGGCGACGGCTCGAAGATCGCCATCGCCGCGCTGCTCGCGCTGTTTCCGGTGATGATCAACAGCTTCACCGGGCTGCGCGCGGTGGAGCCGGAACGGATCGACCTGATGCGCGCGCTCTCGGCGAGCCGGATCGAGACCTACCGGCTGGTGAAACTGCCCAACGCCGCGCCCTACATCTTCGCCGGGCTCGACATGGCGGTGGTCTATGCCCTGCTCGGCACCATCGTCGCCGAGTTCCTGGGCGCGCAGGAGGGCATGGGGGTGGTCATCACCCAGGCCGAATCCGTCACCGATGTGGCCGGCGTCTTCGCCGCGCTGATCATTCTGGGGGCGTTGGGGATGGCGCTGCACGGTTTGGTGCGGGCGCTGGAACGTCGCGTGGTGCACTGGGCCGACCGCGGCAAACACTGAGGAGACACCGAATGGACGACATGTTTCATCCCACACGGCGCGCGCTGGCGCTCGGCGGCGGCGCCTTCGCCGCGGCGCTGGCCACCGGGCTGGCCACCCCGCTGTCGGGCGCGCGTGCCGCCGGGTTGCGGAAGCTGCGCTTCGGCATCGGCCTCAAGTCGATGAGCGCGGTGGTGATCAACACCGTGATCGGCGAGACGCTGGGCTACAACCGCGCCGAGGGCTTCACCCTGGTCCCGCGCGCGCTGGGCACCAACGCCAATGTGCAGGTGGCGATCGACCGCGGCGACGTCGATATCGGCATCGGCGTGCCGGCCTTCGAGCTGCCGCTGCTGGCCAAGGGCGAATGGGGCAAGGACGCCAATTTCTACGAATACACCTATCCCTACAAATGGGACGTGGCGGTGCTGCCCGGCTCGCCGATCAAATCCTATGCCGAGCTCAAGGGCAAGCGGATCGGCATCTCCGGCTTCGGCGGCACCGAGTATCCGGTGACCAAGGACGTGCTGAAATCGATCGGCATCAACCCGGTGACCGGGGTGAAATGGATCGCCGTCGGCCCCGGCGTCGCCGCCGGTCTGGCGCTGAAGAAGCACGAGGTGGATGCGCTCGCGTATTTCGACGTCGGCTTCGGCGAGATCGAGGCCGCCGGGATCAAGCTGGATTTCCTGCCGCGGCCGAAGAGCATCCCGCTGATCGGCGGGCAGTTCCTCACCGCCAAGCGCGCGTTCCTGGACCATGACCGGGCACTGGCGGTGGGCTTCGCCCGCTCGGTCGCCAAGGCGTCGTATTTCATCCAGGCCAATCCGGCGGCCGGCGCGGCGGCCTTCATCAAGATGTTTCCGCAGACCGCGCCGCGCGGCAGCACCACCGAACAGGCGGTGAAGGCGGTGCTGATCAGCATCGGCCGGCGCATCAAGCTTTATACCCCGCCCTATCCGGGGGCGAAGATGGGCAGCATCAACCCGCATGAATTCGTGCTGGAAGGGAAGATGGACGGGTTGAAGATCGCCTCCGTCGCGCCGCTTTATACCAACGCGCTGATCGATGCGATCAACGACTTCGACGTGAAGGCGATCCAGGCGCAGGCGAAGAGCTACCACGCATGAGCGCACCCGCCCCGCGCCGCGCGGTGGTCACCGGCTCGGGTTCCGGCATCGGCGCGGCGATCGCCGCGCGGCTGCTGGCCGAGGGCTGGACGGTCCACGGTCTCGACCGTGCGCCACCGGCGGCGTCGGGGCGGGGCTTCCTGCCCGCCACGCTCGATCTGACGGACGATGCGGCGCTGGCGGCCACCCTGGCCGCGCTGCCCGCGCCGGACGCGCTGGTCCATGCCGCCGGCTTCATGCGCACCGCCACGCTGGGAGCGCTCGACCATGACGGCGCGGCGGCGATGTGGCGGCTGCACGTCGCGGTGGCGGCGCGGCTGGCCGATGCGCTGGCGCCGCGCATGGCCGCGGGCGGGCGGATCGTGCTGATCGGCAGCCGCACCGCCGCCGGCGCCGCCGGCCGCTCCGCCTATAGCGCGACCAAGGCGGCGCTGGTGGGCATGGCGCGCTCCTGGGCGCTGGAGCTCGCCCCGCGCGGCATCACCGTCAACGTGATCGCCCCCGGCGCCACCGAAACGCCGATGCTGCGCGATCCCGCGCGCGCCGGAGTGCCGCCGCGCCTGCCGCCGATCGGCCGCTTCGTCCGCCCCGACGAGGTGGCCGCGCTGGCCGCCTTCCTGCTATCGCCCGACGCGGGCGCCATCACCGGCCAGCAGCTGCTGGTCTGCGGCGGCGCCTCGCTCTGACCCCGCCCATGGAGCCCAGAAGATGACCGTCCGCATCACCGAAATCCGCGAGCGCACCTGCCCGATCGCCTCGCCGATCCGCAACGCCTACATCGATTTCAGCAAGATGACCGCGAGCCTGGTGGCGGTGGTCACCAACGTCATCCGCGACGGCAAGAAGGTGGTGGGCTACGGGTTCAACTCGAACGGCCGCTACGGCCAGGGCGGGCTGATCCGCGAGCGCTTCGCCGGCCGCGTGCTGGAGGCCGATCCCGCCAGCCTGCAAGACGCCACCGGCGAGAACCTGGACCCCGACCGCATCTGGGCGGCGATGATGACCAACGAGAAGCCGGGCGGGCATGGCGAACGCTCGGTCGCGGTCGGCACCATCGACATGGCGGTCTGGGACGCGGTGGCGAAGATCGCGGGCAAGCCGCTGTTCCGCCTGCTCGCCGAACGCCACGGGCGGGAAGCCGATCCGCGTGTCTTCGTCTATGCCGCCGGCGGCTACTACTACCCGGGCAAGGATCTCGCGGCGCTGCGCGCGGAAATGCGCGGCTATGTCGAGCGCGGCTACACGGTGGTGAAGATGAAGATCGGCGGGGAGAGCCTGGCCGAGGACGCGCGCCGGATCGAGGCGGTGCTGGCCGAGCTCGGGCGGGACGCGCAGCTGGCGGTGGACGCCAACGGCCGCTTCGACCTCGAGACCGCCATCGCCTACGCCAAGATGCTGCGCGCCTATCCGCTGTTCTGGTACGAGGAAGCGGGCGACCCGCTGGACTACCGGTTGCAGGCGGCGCTGGCCGAGTTCTACCCGGGGCCGATGGCGACCGGGGAGAACCTGTTCTCCCACCAGGACGCGCGCAACCTGATCCGCCATGGCGGGATGCGGTCCGACCGCGACGTCCTGCAATTCGACTGCGCGCTGTCCTACGGGTTGTGCGAATACCAGCGCACCCTGGCGATGCTGAGCGCCCATGGCTGGTCGTGGCGGCGCTGCATCCCGCATGGCGGGCACCAGATGTCGCTGATGATCGCCGCCGGGCTGGGGCTGGGCGGCAACGAGAGCTACCCCGACATCTTCCAGCCCTATGGCGGCTTCCCCGACGGGGTGCGGGTGGAGGGGGGGCACGTCACCTTGCCCGAACTGCCCGGGATCGGCTTCGAGGCCAAATCCGACCTGTTCGCCGAGATGCGCGCCCTGGGGGGGTGAGGCTCGCCCCGCACCCCCGCCACGGGTTTGACACATCGGCCGGGCACGGTAAGGAACCCTCGGGGATCGGCCGCCGCGCCGGACCCCGAGGCGGAAAGGCCGACGCATGACCGACCCCCTCCCCCCCGCGGCGCCCAGCGGCCTGCCGGGCCGTCGCCGGGTTTTGTACCTGTTCGCCAGCCTGCCGCTTGCGCGCGGTCTGGGCCCTCGCCCGTACGCGCCCGCCGCGGTGGAGCTGAAACCCCTGCCCGGCGCTGCCCGCCCGCGCCCGCCGGCGGCGCGCAACGCCACCCTGCTGGTCGGCGGTCCCCCGGGCGGGGAGACCGGGCGCTGGGCCGGGCTGGTCGCTCCGGCGCTGGCGCAGGGGTTGCCGCCGGGGTCGCACATCGCGCTGCGGCCCCTCGGCGGGCTGGACGGCGTGACCGCCGCCAACCGCTTCTCCGCCGCCCCCGCCCCGGACGGCTCGCGGCTGCTGTTCACCCCCGGCGCGACCGTCCAGGCCTGGCTGGCCGGCGAGAGCCGGGCCCGGTTCGACGTGGGCACCTGGCTGCCGGTGCTGGCGGCGGCGGCGCCGGCGGTGCTGATGGGGCGATTTCCGCTGTCCCGGCTGCGCGGCCAGCCGGTGCGGGTGGCGGTGGAACGCCTGCCCGGGCCGGACCTTGCCGCCCTGTTGGGGCTGCATCTGCTGGGCGCGCATCCGGTGCCGGTGCTCGGCCTCTCGGGTCCGGCCCGGGAGATCGCGCTCGGGGCCGGCCATGTCGATGCCGTCCTGCTGACCGGGCCAGGCGTGGCGCGGCGGGTCGCGCGCCTGGCCGGGTCGGGGCTGGTGGCGCTGGCCGGGTTCGGTGCCGCCGGGGATGCACGGCGCGATCCGGCGTTTCCGGAGCTGCCCTATCTCGGCGAGCTCTGCCCGCCCGCGCTGGTCCGGGGCGCGCTCTTCGCGGCCTGGAGAGCCTCGGCGCTGTCGGCGCAGCTGGTCTTTGCCACCACCCTGCCGGCCCTGACCCAGGCGGGGCTGGTCGCGCTGTGGCGGGATGCGGCGACGGCGGCGGTGGCGGACCCGGTGCTGTCCGCGGCCCTGAGCGGCGACGGGGTGCGCGCGCTGGCGGGGCCGGCGGCGATGGGCGCGCAGCGCACCCTGGCCGCCCCGGTCCCGGCCCTGCTGGCGCTGCGGCAATGGCTCAGCGCGCATCGCGGCTGGCGGGTCGGGTAGGTCCGGGCGGGACGCGCTGGCCCCTCGGTCCCGCGGCGAATGGCCACACAATCACGCGAGGCGGAGACCGACGCCATGCCCCGGTTCGCCGGCGGCTGCCGGTGGACTGCCGGTGGGGTGCGGTGCCGTCCGCTGTTCCGCCGACGGCGCGCCCGCCTTCGCCGGCGGCTGCGATTGCCGCACCTGCCAGCGCGCCACCACCACCTTCCGCGACACCGGCGATACCGGCAAGGCGATGCTGCGCCAGGTCTGCCCCCCCGCGGCTCCAGCCTGTTCGACCGCGCCGAGCGGATGCCGGGCGTGCCGATGGTGCCGACCGGTTCGCGCGACGATCCGGGCTGAGTGAAGCCGGCGATGGAGGTCTATTGCGACAGCGCCCAGCCCTGGGTGGACCTCGGCGGAGCGATGCCCCGCTGACGCCGCGCCTGTTCGCGGCCCGCGGTTTCCGCTACCAGTCGTGCCAACGGCGGCACGGGCCGCCCCCCTGGGAGCAAGCGCATCCATGAGCACCACGAAATCGTTGCCGCATCGCG
>JAKBCO010000117.1 GCA_021807785.1 Pseudomonadota bacterium | reverse complement strand
ACACCCCGAACAGCGCCTCGATATCCGCCTCCGTCAGCCGCAACGCCCCGCCCGCCTCGGCATTCAGAATCCCCTCCACCAGCGCCCGCTTGCGCGTCTTCAGCACCTCCATCTTCTCCTCGATCGTATCCCGCGTCACCAGCCGGTGGACGAACACCTTGCGCTCCTGCCCGATCCGGTGCGCGCGATCGGTCGCCTGATCCTCCACCGCCGGGTTCCACCAGGGATCGTAATGGATCACCGTATCCGCCGCGGTCAGGTTGAGCCCGGTCCCGCCCGCCTTCAGGCTCAGCAGGAACAGCGGCACCGCGCCGGACTGGAACCGCGCCACCGGGGTCCGCCGGTCGCGGGTGCTCCCGCGCAGCTCGACGAACGCGATTCCCGCCTTGGTCACTTCCGGGACGATCAGATCCAGCATCGCCGTGAATTGCGAGAACAGCAGCACCCGCCGCCCCTCGGCGATCAGCTCCGTCAGCAGCTCCATCAGCCGCTCCAGCTTGGCCGACCCCGCCTCCGCTCCCGCCGCCATCCGCAGCAGTCGCGGATCGCAGCAGGCCTGGCGCAGCTTCATCAGCGCGTCCAGGATCACGATCCCCGACCGCGCCATGCCCTGCGCGGTGATCGCCGCGCGCACCTGCTTGTGCATCGCCAGCCGCACGCTGTCATAAAGCGCGCGCTGGGCCTTCTCCATCACGACGGTCTCGACGATCTCGGTCTTGGCCGGCAGCTCGGACGCCACCTCTTCCTTGGTCCGGCGCAGCAGGAACGGGCGCACCCGCCGCGCCAGCCGCGCGCCGGCCGCCGCGTCGCCGTGCCGTTCCACCGGGGTCGCGAAGCGGGTCGAGAACTGCCGCAATGATCCCAGGAACCCCGGCGCCAGGAAGTGAAACAGCGACCAGAGCTCGCCGAGGTTGTTCTGCAGCGGCGTGCCGGACAGGCACAGCCGCTGGCGGGCCGAGAGGTCCGCCGCCACCTTCGTCGCCTCCGCCACCGGGTTCTTGATCGTCTGCGCCTCGTCCAGCACCAGCACATGCCAGGGCTGGGCGGTCAGCACCGCGGCATCCCGCCGCAGCAGCGGATAGGTGCTGATGACGATGTCATGCCCGCCGAGGCGCGCGAAATCCGCCTTCCGCTGCGGCCCGTGCAGCGCCAGCAGTTTCAGGCCGGGGGCGAAGCGTTCCGCCTCCGCGCACCAGTTCGGCACCAGCGAGGTCGGACAGACGATCAGCGCCGGCCGATCCAGCCGCCCGGATTCCTTCTCGATCAGCAGATGCGCGAGCGTCTGCACCGTCTTCCCGAGCCCCATATCGTCGGCCAGCACGCCGCCGAGCTCGGCCACGCGCAGGAATTGCAGCCAATCGACCCCCCGCTTCTGATAGGGGCGAAGCGTGCCGTTGAACCCGGCCGGCAGCGGCGCCTCGGGGATGCTCCCGCCGGCCGCGTGCAGCTGCCGCCCGAGCGCGCGCAGCGCCTCCCCGCCCTGCCAGACCAGGTCCGGCATGGCCGCTTCCAGCGCCGCGATCTCGGCGGTGTCGTGACGGGTGAAGCGCAGCCGCCCCGCCTTCGGGTCGATCGCCCCGGCGGCAAACAGGTCGCTCAGCGCCAGCACGATCGGGCGGATTTGGCCGAGCGGCAGGGTCAGCATCCGCCCGTCGGCAAGCGGCAGCATCACCTCGGTCTCCGCCGGCGCGGCGGCGATCCCGAGCGCCAGCCCCTCCCCGAGCCGTTCGATCATCGCCACCACCGCCGGCACCAGGTCCACCCGCGCGCCGCCGACGGTCACCCCGAGATGCAGGTCGAGCCAGTCGATCCCGCTCGCCCCGCCGGGCTCGAACGCGGCCACCGGCGCGTCGTCGGGGGTGACCATCCGCAGCGGGAAATCCTCGGCGATCGCGATCTCCCAGCCGGCCGCGCGCAGCCGCGGCAGCCCGTGCAGCAGCACCGGGATCCAGGCCCCGGCGCGCATCTCCGGCAGATAGAGGTCCGGCGGGTGGATGCCGCGGTTGAGGTCGGCCATCGGCCCCCGGCGGGCGAGGTCGATCGTTTCCAGCGAGTCGCGCGCGGCCTGCTCGGCCGCGGGGTCGCGGTGCAGGCGGTAGAACCGCCCTTCCTGGGCGTGGACCCGGTCGCGCGCCACCATCTGCGGCACCTCCGCCGGGACCAGCAGCGGGCCGTAGCGGAACGCCAGCCTTGCCTCGGCGCGGGTCTCGGGCACGCCGTCGGGCAGGCCGAGCATCGGGACCGGCTCGCGGGCCACCAGCCGCAGCACCGGGCGCGGCGTGCCGGCCAGGGGTTCGATCGGCGGCGGATCGACCGGGGTGGGGATCGCGAGCGCGGGCAGGCGGCGGGCCAGCTCGGCGCGCAGCCTGGCGGCGTTCGCCCCGGCCGGCAGCGCCGGCGCGGCGAGCAGCCTGGCGGCCACCGGCGCCGGCAGCCCGGTCTCCAGCGGGCCCATCGTCCCGGCGAAGGGGTCCAGGTACCAGGGCTCGGGCAGCATCAGGGGGGTGACCGCCGGGCCGGCCTCCTCCAGGATCAGCCCCGGGCGCTGGGTGCCGTCCACCCCCAGCTGCCATGCGATCCGCGCCGGCCGCGCCGGCCCCTCGGTCAGCGCAATGCCGGTCACCTCATCCAGCCGGGCCCGGCCGGTGGCGAGGACGCGGCGCAGCGTGTCGGCCAGGTCCTCCTCGACATGGGCGGCGCGGCGCACCCGCGCCGCCAGCCGCGCCATCGGCACTCGGTCGGCGGGGCGCAGCCAGCGCGGCGGGGCGGTCTCGTTCCAGCGGAGGAGGTTGACCGCCGCGCCGGTCGCGCCGGGCAGCCCGTTCTTGCGCAGGATCGCGGTGCGCGGCGCGATTTCGATCTCGAGCGCGCCGCCCGGCATGGCCCGGACGCGCAGCACGTAGAACAGGCGCTGGCGCACCTGCTCCGGGTACTCGTCGGAGGCCGCTTCCAGCGCTTGCGGCAGCGCGTCCAGCCATTCCCGGATCGCCCAGGGCAACTCCGCCTCGGTCGGGGGAGGTGCCAGGGAAGGTATCGGGGAAGGTACCGGGGGAGGCGCCGAGGGAGGTGTCGAGGGAGGTGTCGAGGGAGGCGCCGGCGCGGCGGACTCCACGGCGCCCACCGCCGGGACGGTGGCGCGGCCGAACGCGCCCTGGCGCCTCGCCTCCAGCAGCGCCATCGCCACATGCACGCAGCTGCCGCGCGCGGGGCAGGTGCAGAGTCCGCGGATCGCCGTCCGTCCGTTGGGCAGCGCGCGCAGCTGGATCGCCTGATGCACCCGCCGCCAGCCATCGCCCTCGAAGGTCGATTCCAGGCTGCCGCCGGCCTGGTCGCACGTCACCTCGATCAGCCGCGGCCGGTTGCGCCCGGATCTGGCGACCGCCAGCGCCTCGGCGCCGGTGCAGGCGGCGATATCCTCGTCGGAGGGGCCGGGGAGGCGCGCCGCCGGCGGCGGGACCAGCATGTTCATGCCCCATCAGGCCACGCCGCGCCGAGTCGGCCGAAGCCCGGCGCGCGGCCCGGTTCAGGCGCGATTGGCCCCGCGCACCGCCTCCACCACCGCCCGGGTCACCTCCTTGGTGGTGGCCTTGCCGCCGAGATCGGGGGTGACGATGCCGGCGGCGCAGACCTGCTCGACCGCGCCCATCAGCAGCGCCGCGGCCGGCTTTTCGCCCAGATGCTCCAGCATCATCGCCCCGGTCCAGAAGGTCGCCACCGGATTGGCGATGCCCAAGCCAGTGATGTCGAAGGCCGAGCCATGGATCGGCTCGAACATCGAGGGGCTGCGCCGCTCGGGATCGACATTCGCGGTCGGCGCGATGCCGAGCGAGCCGGCCAGGGCGGCGGCGAGGTCGGACAGGATGTCGGCGTGCAGATTGGTGGCGACGATGGTGTCGAGCGTGCCGGGCTTGCGCACCATGCGCATGGTCATTGCATCGACCAGCTCCTTGTCCCAGGTCACGTCGGGATAGTCGTGGCTGACCAGGGCGGCGATCTCGTCCCAGAACACCATGCCGTGGCGCTGGGCGTTGGACTTGGTCACTACCGTCAGATGCTTGCGCGGGCGGCTCCGCGCGATGTCGAAGGCGAAGCGGATGATCCGCTCGGTGCCGCGGCGGGTGAAGATGGCGGTCTCGGTCGCCACTTCCTCGGGCAGGCCGCGATGGGTGCGCCCGCCTTGGCCGGCATATTCGCCCTCCGAGTTCTCGCGCACGATCAGCCAGTCCAGATCTCCGGGTCCGACGTCGCGTAGCGGCGAGACCACGCCGGGCAGGATCCGCGTCGGGCGGACATTGGCGTATTGGTCGAAGCCCTGGCAGATGGCGAGCCGCAGCCCCCACAGCGTGACGTGATCGGGCAGGTTGGGGTCGCCCACGGCGCCGAAATAGATTGCATCCGCGGTGCGCAGCCAGGCCAGCCCGTCCGCCGGCATCATCTCGCCATGCTTGCGATACCAGTCGGAGCCCCAGCCGTAGTGATCGACCGCCAGCTGGAATCCGCCGTCGCGGGCGGCCACCGCGTCGAGCACTTCGAGCCCGGCGGCGATGACTTCGGGGCCGATCCCGTCGGCGGGGATGGCGGCGATGCGATGGCTGCGCATAGGCGGGCTCCGGGGCTGCGAGGACGCGGGCTTCTATCCCGCGCCGCCGGGCGCCGCAAACGCGCGGCGCTACAGCTTGCGGATCTGCGCGTCGTAGGCGCGGGCGAATTCGCGGCCGAACACGGCCTGGAAATCGTCCTCCGCCTCGCGGGCGATGTCCTTGTAGGTGTTGCAGAACAACTCCCAGGTGCGGGCCTTGCGGGTGGCCGGCAGCAGGTTGCCCAGCAGGCCGGGCTGGAGCCTTGCCTCCAGCGCCCCCGGCTCGAACCGCTTGAGCAGGCCGAGCAGCGCGGTCTGCACGCCCGCCATCACCGCCATCTCGTGGGCGCGGACATCGTCGAAGGCTTCCCTGGCGGACTCGAGCGGCGGCTTGTAGCCGGGGCGCGCCGGTTGCAGCAGGGCGGCAATGGCGTCCTCGACGGTGACGGCGAATTTCAGGGCGTTGTTGTCGCGCGCGCGCAGCATCGTCTGTTCGACGCGGAACTCGCTTTTGATGGCGGCGCGCGACATCAGCACCTGGCGCAGCCCGTCCACCAGGATGCGGAAGACGGTGCCGGCGGCACGCATGGCGGCGGCGGGATCGCCGGCGAGTGCGAGGTCGGGCACGCCGGCGCCGTCCAGGAAGGCAGCAAGCAAGGCGGCGGAAGTGGCGGCGATGGCCGGGGCGGGCGCGGCGGCGGCCGGAGGTGGGGCGACCGGCGGCGGGGCAACCGGGGTCGCGCGCGGCGGCGGGGCGGGTTCCTCCTCGGCGAACGGGGAGACCTCCGGCGCCTGGGCGATCGGCGGCGGCGCTGGGCGCGGCGGCGGCGGGACCGCGCGCGGCGCCGGAGCCGGGGCCATGGCACCGCTCAGCGCCGCCCCCATCGGACCGGGCTGCGCGCGCGGCACCGGCACCGGGGCGCTGCCCGGCATCGGCGGCTCGTCGCCCAGCAGGGCGTCGATGTCCAGATCGTCGAAATTGTTGACCTGCACCGCCGCCCCCACGGCGATGACGTGCTGCGCTGCGTCAACGTGATCCGATTGCGAGGGGCCGGTCCAGTTCTCGGCCGGGGTGATGCCGTGGAACAGGTCGTCATCGGGGTCGCGGCGGGAGCCGCCGCGTTGCTGGTCGGCCTCGTCGAACGGGTCGATGGCGCGCAGCTGCGCCGTCGGCGGCGCCGCCAGCGGATGCGAAAACCCGGGCGTGTCGGCGGCGGCGAACGGGTCGAGCGCCGGGTCCTCCACCCGGTCGGCCAGCGGATCGGCGGTCAGCACCGCGTCCGGGCTACCGGCGGCGGCGGCGCGTCCGGCCGCGGCGGCCGAGGTGACGGTGACGTTGAGCGCGTAGTCGCCGAGCCGCAGCTCGTCGCCGTCGGTGAGCTCGGCCTGACCGTTGCGCGGCACCCGCGCCGAGGAGCCGTTCACATAGACGCCGTTGGTGCTGAGGTCGGTCAGCAGATAGCGCCCACCGGCGGCGGTGACGATGCAGTGGGTCTTCGACAGCAACCGTTCCGGGTCCGGCAGGACCCAGTCGTTGCCGGCGGCGCGGCCGATGGATAGAGTGCCGCGGTCGAGCGTGCGTGACGCCTGATCGGCCGCCCCGCGGGCGCCGCTGAGGGTCAGGATCAACGGCATGGCGCGGCTCTCCGGAGCGGACGGGACAACAGGCGGCAGGAGGATCGAGTGGCGGACATAACCCTGGCCGAATGCGGTGGGCAGGTGTGGCTGGTCGGGGGGGTCGAATACATGTCCGACCTCCTGGCCAACAGCTTGGCCGCGAATATTAGCATGGAAATCGTCCAGTGCGAGAGCACGCAGGATGTGATGCGGCTGTGGGAACAGAACAATCCCGACGGGGACGGCAGTTCGGCGTGGCAGATCCATCCCGCGATCGTCTCGCGCATCAAGCGCGCCAGCCCCGATTTCGCGGTCTATTTCACGCAATGGTCGGCGCTGCTGGATGCCGACGCCCTGGCGGTGGTCAACGCCGCCGCTGCCCAGGCGCGCGGACAGGCCGACGTGCCGGTGCAGATCGCGACCTATCTGCCGCCCGCCCCGGCGCGCAACCTCGCCAGCCTCGCCCGGCTGCGCGCGCAGATGATCGAGGATGCGCTGATCGAGGCCGGCATCGACGCCGCCCGCTTCCTGCGCGAGACCCGTGAGACCGGCTCGGTGCCCGGCATGGGCGACGAAAGCCAGCGGGTGGACGTGGTGGTCCAGGCCGCCTGAGCGGACGCGCGCGCTACTCCGCCGCCTCGGCATAGGCCGCCACTGGCGCGCAGGCGCAGACCAGGTTGCGGTCGCCGAACACGTTGTCCACCCGCGCCACCGGCGGCCAGTATTTCCCCCCGTCCGGACCGGCCGGAAACGCGGCCTGCTCGCGCGGATAGGGATGGGTCCAGCGGCTCGCGGTGACCTCGGCGGCGGTGTGCGGGGCGTTCTTCAGCGGATTGTCGGCGCGGTCCAGCCGTCCCTCGGCGATGGCGGCGATCTCGGCGCGGATCGCGATCATCGCCGCGCAGAACCGGTCGAGCTCGGTCAGCGGCTCGCTTTCGGTGGGCTCGATCATCAGCGTGCCGGGGACGGGGAAGGACATGGTGGGGGCGTGGAAGCCGTAATCGGCCAGCCGCTTGGCGATGTCCTCGACGCCGATGCCGGTGGTGGCGGCAAAGCCGCGGCAGTCGATGATGCACTCATGCGCCACCCGTCCTGCGGCGCCGGTGTAGAGCACCGGGAAATGCGGCCCCAGCCGGGCGGCGATGTAGTTGGCGTTCAGAATCGCGGCCCTTGAGGCGGCGGCGAGGCCGGAGGCACCCATCATGCGGATATAGGCGTAGGCGATCGGCAGGATCAGCGGGCTGCCGAACGGGGCGGCCGAGACCGGACCGATCCCGCCCGCCGGACCGGCATCTTCGCGCAGCGGATGGTTGGGCAGATGCGGGGCCAGATGCGCGGCGACCGCGATCGGACCCACCCCCGGCCCGCCGCCGCCATGCGGGATGCAGAAGGTCTTGTGCAGGTTCAGATGGCAGACATCGGCGCCGATCGCCGCCGGTCCGGTCAGGCCGAGCTGGGCGTTCATGTTCGCCCCGTCCATATAGACTTGCCCGCCAGCCGTGTGGACCAGGGCGCAGATGGCGCGGATCTCCGGCTCGAACACGCCATGGGTGGAGGGATAGGTCACCATCAGCGCCGCCAGTCGCGCCCCGTGCTGGGCGATCTTCGCGCGCAGATCCGCGAGATCCACGTTGCCGGCACGGTCGCAGCCGACCACCGCCACCCGCAAGCCCGCCATCACCGCGCTCGCCGGGTTGGTGCCATGCGCCGAGGCCGGGATCAGGCAGACATCCCGCGCGCCCTGGCCGCGCGCGGCGTGGAAGGCGCGGATCGCCAGCAGCCCGGCATATTCGCCCTGCGAACCGGCGTTGGGCTGCAAGGAGACCGCGGCGAAGCCGGTCAGCACGGCGAGCCAGCCGGACAGGCGCCCAATCAGGGTCGCATAGCCCGCGGTCTGATCGGTGGGCGCGAACGGGTGGATGTCGGCGAAGCCGGGCCAGGAGATCGGCTCCATCTCCGCCGCCGCGTTGAGCTTCATGGTGCAGGAGCCGAGCGGGATCATGCCGCGGTCCAGCGCCAGGTCGCGGTCCGCCAGCCGGCGCAGCCAGCGCAGCATGGCGTGCTCGGAGTGATGGGCGTGAAACACCAGCTCCGTCAGCAGCGGGGCGGCGCGGCGGAGCGACGCGGGCAAGGGCGACGGCGCCGCCGCCGGGGCGGGGCCGAACAGCGCGGCCAGCCGGGCGAACGCATCCTCGGTCACGGTCTCGTCGAGCGCGATGCCGACCCCGGTGGCATCGATGCGGCGCAGATCGAATCCGGCGGCGGCGGCGCGGGCGATCAGGGCGTCCGCGTCCGGCACCTCCAGCGCCAGCGTGTCGAAGAACAGCGGATGGCGCGGCGCCAGCCCGGCGGCGCGGGCGCACGCGGCGAGGCGGCTCGCCTTGGCGTGGATCGCGGCGGCGATCGCGGCCAGCCCCTCCGGCCCATGCCAGACCGCGTAGAACGCCGCCATCACCGCCGGCAGCACCTGCGCGGTGCAGATGTTGGACGTGGCCTTCTCGCGGCGGATATGCTGCTCGCGGGTTTGCAGGGCGAGGCGCAGCGCCGGCGCCCCGGCGCGATCGACCGAGACGCCCACCAGCCGGCCGGGCATATGCCGGCGGAACGCATCGCGCGTCGCCAGGAATCCGGCATGAGGGCCGCCGAAGCCCATCGGCATCCCGAAGCGCTGCGCCGACCCCACCACCACGTCGGCGCCCATCGCCCCGGGCGGGGTCAGCGCCACCAGCGCCAGCGGATCGGCGGCGACGACGGCGAGCGCGCCCGCGGCGTGGGCAGCGGCGGTCTCGGCGGAGAGGTCGCGCACGGCACCGGTGGTTCCGGGATAGGACAGCACCACCGCGAACGGGGCGGCGGCGGCGATCGCGGCCGGCTCGCCGGGCGGCACTGTCACCAGCGTCCAGCCCAGCGCCCCGGCGCGGGTTTCCAGCACCGCCCGGGTTTGCGGGTGCAGATCCGCGGCCACCGCGATGCGGTCCGATTTCGCGCCCGCCAGCGCATGCGCCATTGCCACCGCCTCGGCCGCCGCGGTCGCCTCGTCGAGCAGCGAGGCGTTGGCGATCTCCATGCCCGTCAGGTCGCGGATCAGGGTCTGGAAGATCAGCAGCGCCTCCAGCCGCCCTTGCGAGATTTCCGCCTGATAGGGGGTGTAGGCGGTGTACCAGGCGGGGTTCTCCAGGACGTTGCGGCGCAGCACCGCGGGCATGACGGTGCCGTGATACCCCATGCCCAGCAGCGGCTGGCGGGTACCGTTGGCGGCGGCCAGCGCGCGCAGCTCGGCCAGCGCGGCAACCTCCTCGATCGGTGCCGGCAGGTCGGGGGGCGCGGCCAGGCGAATATCGGCCGGGATGGTCTGCGCGATCAGCGCGTCGAGCGAGGCGGCGCCGACCGCCTCCAGCATCCGTGCCTGATCGGCGGCCGAGGCGGCGATGTGACGGGCGGCGAACCCGGCGCTCATGCCTCGGACTCCGCCAGGAAGGCGGCGTAGGCCTCGCCGTCCATCAGCGCGTCCAGCGCCGCCGGGTCGTCGATTTCCAGGCGGAACAACCAGCCCTCCCCCTCGGGGTCGCCGTTGATGACGGCCGGATCGTCAACCACCGCCTGGTTGGTCTCAACCACCTTGCCGGTGAGCGGGGCGAAGACGTCCGAGGCCGCCTTGACGGATTCCACCACCGAGCAGGCCTCCCCGGCTTCCACCACCCGGTCGAGCTCGGGCAGTTCGACGAAGACCAGATCGCCCAGCGCCTC
>JAKBCO010000116.1 GCA_021807785.1 Pseudomonadota bacterium | reverse complement strand
TTCGCCGAAGCCGGCGCGCGGCTGGTGCTGCTGGACCGCGACCTTGCCGCCGCGCAGGAAACCGCCGGCCTGCTGCCCGCCCCCGCTTTGGTCCTGCGCTGCGACGTGGCGGACCCGGAATCGGTCGCCGCCGCGGCCGATGCCACCGCGCGCGGCCTCGGGCCCTGCGACGTGCTGGTGAACAATGCCGGCCTGCTGCGCGCCGGGCCGATCGCCAGCCTGACCTTGGAGGCGTGGAACCAGCTGCTGGCGGTCAATCTCACCGGGTATTTCCTGTGCGCCAAGGCGTTCGGCCGGCAGATGCTGGCACGGAAGACCGGTGCCATCGTCCATGTGGCCTCGATCGCCGGGCGGCATCCGCAGCCCTGGTCGGGGGCCTATTCGGTCAGCAAGGCGGGGGTGGTGATGCTCTCGCAACAGCTGGCGCTGGAATGGGGGCCGCAGGGGGTGCGCAGCAACGTGGTCAGCCCCGGGCTGGTGCGCACGCCGATGTCGGAAGCGTTCTATCGCATCCCCGAGGTGGCCGAGAAGCGTGCCGGCGTGGTGCCGCTGCGGCGGGTCGCCACGCCGGCGGACATCGCCGATGCCGCGCTGTTCCTGGCCAGCCCGCGCGCCTGCTACGTCAATGGCGAGGATCTGTGCTGCGACGGCGGCTTCGGCCGCACCCTGATGGGGCTGGTGCCACGCCCGGGGTATGACGCGCCGGCGGATTAGCCCGCCGCCAGCCGCGCGCCCTCGCCCAGCGCGCGCAGCTTGGCCCGCGCGACGGGGCGCGCCATCGGGGCCAGCCCGCAATTGGTGCAGGGGCACAGCCGCGCCGCCGGCACATAGCGCCCCGCGGCCTCGATCCGCCGCGCCACCTCGTCGGCGGTTTCCACCGCGTCGGTGGCGACGTCGATCACGCCCACCAGCACATCCTTGCCGCCCAGCAGCGACATCAGCTCGGGCGGCACATGCGAGTTGGCGAATTCGAGCGAGACCTGGTCGATCCCGCTCGCCGCCAACGCGGGAAACACCTGCTCGTACTGGCGCCAGCTCTCGCCCAGCCCCTGCTTCCACGAGATATTGGCCGCGATGCCGTAGCCGTAGCAGATATGCACGGCGGTGGTGCAGGAAAGCCCGGCCCGGGCCGCCTCCAGCGCCGCTACCCCCCAGCCGGCGGCCTCCTTCATATAGACGTTGAAGGCCGGTTCATCGAACTGGATGATGTCGATCCCGTCGCCCTCCAGCGCGCGCGCCTCCTGGTTCAGCAGGGCGGCGAAGGCCATCGCCAGTGCTCGGCGGTCGCCGTAGTGTCGGTCGGCCAGCGTATCGACCAGGGTCATCGGCCCGGGCAGGGTGAATTTGGTGCGCCTTGCGGTGTGCGCGCGCAGGATCGCCGCCTCGGGGTGCGCCCGCCGGTCCAGCGTGACCGGGCCGGTGACCACCGGGCAGTCGGCCTCGTAGCGGTTGTCGCGGATGCCGATGCGCTGCTTGTGGTCGAAATCGATCCCGCCGACATGGGCGAGGAAGCCGTGGACGAAATGCTGGCGCGATTGTTCGCCATCCGTGATGATGTCGAGCCCGGCGTCCTCCTGCTCCTTGATCCATAGCAGGGTGGCGTCACGCTGCGCCTCGGCCAGCGCCGCGCCCTCGGCGCGCCAACTCGGCCAGAGCTTGCCGGTCTCGGCCAGCCAGGCCGGCTTGGGCAGGCTGCCGGCGATGGAGGTGGGGAAAATATTACCTGGCATGGCGGAAATCCGGGCTGGTTGCGCGCCGGGCAATGTGCCACGCTTCGCAGCGCGGTGCGAGCGGCGTGAAATTTCCGCCATCACCGCTTGAAATCTCGCCGCTCGCGCCGATCCTCTCACCGTTTCGCTCACCACTCCAAGGGAGATGCCGATGACCCCGTCTTTGTCCCGCCGTGCCCTGCTGTCGGGCTTCGCGCTCGGCGCCGTCGCCGTTCCGCTCGTCGGGGCCGTGACGGCCCAGGCCGCGACGAAGACGGTCACCTTCACCGTGCCGCTGACCGGCGCCGCCCAGGTGCCACCGGTGAAGACCGCGGGCCACGGCAGCGCGCACCTGACCTATGACGAGAAGACCCGCCACCTCACCTGGTCGGTCAGCTACGCCGGACTTTCGAGCCCGGTCACGATGGCCCATTTCCACATGGCGCCGGCCGGCAAGAACGGCAAGGTCGTGCTCTGGATCAGCAAGAAGGGCGGCAAAATCAAGAGCCCGCTCAAGGGCGCCGCGACGCTGACCGCGGCCGAGGCAAAGGCGTTCATGGCCGGCGATCTCTACGTCAACATCCACACCAAGAAGCATCCGGCCGGAGAGCTCCGCGGCCAGGTGAAGCCGCCGATGTAATCGGCGGTCACGCCCCACTGGCGGCCCCGGGCCGGATCGGCGATAGAACCCGCCGGTTCCCGCCCGGAGGCCTGCCATGACCCCCCTCGCTCCCGACGCCACCCGCAACATCCGCCTGCTCGGCCAGACCGACAACGGCGGTCATGGCGACTGCCTGCAGGTGATGGTGGCGGGCGGCTACGCCTATATCGGCACCCGCACCTCCCGCGGGCTGATCGTCACCGACGTGCGCGACCCGCGGGCCCCACGCACGGTCAATTTCCTGCCGATCCATCCCAATTCGCACTGCCTGCACCTGCAACAGGCGGACGGGCTGCTGCTCTGCATCGAGGAGTTCGACATGAAGAACTTCCTCACGATGCAGGAATACTACGGCGGCTCGCTCAACCGCGGCGGCTCCAAGGGCTACGGCATCCGCGGCCAGGATTATTCGGCCGGAATGCGGGTCTATGACCTCAAGGACCCGGCCAACCCACGCCCGATCGGGTTCATGGAGGTCGAGGGGCTGGGGCTGCACCGCATCTGGTGGCCGGGCGGACGCTGGGCCTATGCCTCGGCGCTGCTCGACGGGTTCACCGATCACATCCTCATCACCATCGACCTCGCCGATCCCGCCAGGCCGCGCATCGCCGGACGGTGGTGGATTCCCGGGATGCACGAGGCCGGCGGCGAAACCCCGTCATGGAAGGGCCGCACCGCGCTGCATCACGCGGTGGTGGCCGACGACATCGCCTATGGGTCCTGGCGCGACGGCGGGCTGACCATTCTGGATGTCGCCGACAAGGCCAACCCGAAGCTGATCGCGCATCGCAACTGGTCGCCCCCGTTCGGCGGCGGCACCCATTCCGCGCTGCCGCTGCACGACCGAGACCTGCTGGTGGTGGCCGACGAGTCGGTCGCCAATGTGGGCCAGGAGCAGCTCAAGCGGACCTGGATGTTCGACATCCGCGAAAAATCCAATCCGGTCTCCATCAGCACCTTCCCGATTCCGTCCGAGCAGGACTACCTGGCCCTGGGCGGGCAGTTCGGCCCCCACAATCTCCACGAGAACCGGCCCGGCTCGTTCCAGTCCTCCCGCTACATCTTCGCCACCTGGCAGAGTGCGGGCGTACGGGTCTTCGACATCGCCGATCCGTTCCGGCCGGAGGAAGTGGCGTATTTCGTCCCGCCGATGCCGACGCATTGGATGGAACCGCTGCGCGGACGCGCGAAGATGCGCCACACCGCCGATATCTTCGTCTCCTCCGAGGGGCTGATCTACATCACCGACTACGACATGGGGCTCTACATCCTGGAATGGCAGCGCCCCTGATCGCCGGGCTGATCGACCTTCAGGTCAACGGCTACGCCGGCGTCGATTTCAACGATGCCGGGCTGAGCGCGGAGGCATTGGATCACGCGCTGGCGGCGATGGCGGTGGACGGCGTCGCCGCCTGCCTGCCCACCGTCATCACCGCTGCCCCCGCTGCGCTGGCGGCAAGGCTCGGCGCGCTGGATCGCGCGGTGGCGGCAAGCGCGCTCGGGCCGCGCATGGTGCCGGGCTATCATCTGGAAGGCCCGTTCCTGAACCCCGCGCCGGGCTATGCCGGCTGCCACGATCCACGGCAGATGCGCGACCCGGACCCGACGCTGCTCGCGGCGCTGCAAGCCCCGCTCGCCCGGCCGATCCTGCTGGTGACTCTCGCTCCGGAACGTCCGGGTGCCCTGGCGCTGATCCGGGAGCTTGCGGCGCGCAACCGCCTGGCCGCCATCGGCCATACCGCCGCCGACCCCGTCACCATCGAGGCCGCGGCCGCGGCCGGGGCAGTGCTCTCCACCCATCTCGGCAACGCCTTGCCGTCCCCGCAGCCGAAATTCACCTCGCCCCTGATGGCGCAGTTGGCCGAGGACCGGCTGTCGGCCAGCTTCATCGCCGACGGCATCCATATCCCGCCCGCCGCGCTGCGGGTGCTGCTGCGCGCCAAGGCCGGTCGCGCGATCCTGGTGACCGATGCCACCGCCGCCGCCGCCGCCCTGCCCGGCCGTTACCGGCTGGGCGATCTCGCGATCGCGCGTGACGGCGACGGCAGGGTCACGCTTCTGGACAGCGACCGGCTGGCCGGCTCGGCGCTGACCCTGGCCGGGGCGGTAAGCAACCTGGTGGCGTGGGGGCTGGCAACCGAAGCGGAGGCGCGGGCGATGGCGCGCGACCGGCCCGCGGCATTGCTCGCCCGCACCGGGGCCTATTCCAGCGCCGCGTAAACCAGCGCGCGGAAGAGCAGCCGATAGGTCTCCCGCTGCCCCGGCGCCTGGATCATCAGCACCGCCGCCAGCCGCTCGGCCGGGTCCACCCAGAAGGTGGTGCCGGCCAGCCCGCCCCAGAAATACGTGCCCACGGAGCCGGGGAACGGCGCCAGCCCCGGCGCCAGCCGCACCGCGAAGCCGAGGCCGAAGCCATGACCGGGCGGCAGCAGATCCTCCGCCGCCGGCAGCCCGCCCAGATGATCCGCCGTCATCAGCGCCAAGGTCTTGCGGCCCAGGATGCGCACGCCGTCCAGCGCGCCCTCGCCCAGCAACATGGCCAGGAAGCGCCCGTAGTCGGCGGTGCTCGCCACCATGCCGCCGCCGCCGGATTCGAAGCGCGGAGGCTCGCCCACCTCGAGCAGCGCCACCGGCGCGCCGGTCTCGGGGTCGGTCGGGAACGCCTCGGCCAGCCGCCCCAGCGCGGCGGACGGGACATGAAAGCCGCTGTCGGTCATGCCGAGCGGGGCGAGGATGCGGCGGGCGAGGAACGCGCCGAGGCTTTCGCCGGCGATCACCTCGACCACCCGGCCCAGCAGGTCGGTGGAGCGGCTGTACTCCCAGTGCGTGCCGGGCGGATGCAGCAGCGGCAGGCCGGCAAGGGCGCTCGCCTGCTCGGCGTTGGTCTGGTTGCGCCGGGCGACGCGGGCGGCGATGTAGGCTGCCTGGACCGGCCCGCCGCCGCGGAACTCATAGGTCAGGCCAGAGGTATGGCGCAGCAGGTCCTGCACCGTGATCGGCCGCGCCGGCGTCGCGCCGGAGGCAAGGCGGACGGAGGCGAACTCGGGGATGAAGCGGGCGACCGGGTCCGAGAGCAGAAAACGGCCTTCCTCCCACAGCATCATCGCCGCGACCGAGACGATCGGCTTGGTCATCGAATAGATGCGGAAAATGGCGTCTTCCGGCATCGGCGCGGATGCGGCCGGATCGCGCCGGCCGAAGGCGCGGTGCCAGACCGGCCGGCCGTCGCGCAGGATCATACCCACGGCCCCCGGGATGTGCCCGGCCTCGATCCGGCCGCGCAACGCGGCTTCCAGCCGGGCCAGCCCGGAATTGCTCAGTCCCGATGCCATCGGCCGCGTCCTTTCCTGCCGGAGGCGAACAGGGTAGCGAAGTCGCGCGCATCCCCCAAACGCGGTTTTGCCATGGCCACCGACAACGCAACCTACGAACGCATCGCGCCGTTCTACGACCTGCTCGATCTGCCGTTCGAATACCTCCGCTATCGGCGGATCCGTCCGCTGCTATGGGCGGGTCTGTCGGGGCGGCTGCTGGACGCCGGTATCGGCACCGGTCGCAACATCCCGTTCTACCCGCCGGGCGCCGAGGTCACCGGCATCGACAACAGCCCCGCGATGCTGGCGCGCGCGGCGGCGCGCGCACGCCGGCTCGGTGCGTCCGTCACCCTCCGGCTCGAGGATGCCACCACGCCCGATCTTCCCGAGGCGACGTTCGACGCGGCGGTGGCAACGTTCCTGTTCTGCGTGTTGCCGCCCGCATCGCAACTGCCGGCGTTGCGCGCGTTGGCCCGCCTGGTGCGCCCCGGTGGGCAAGTGCGGTTGCTGGAATACGTGCTGCCGCGCGATCCGCGCCGGCGCTTCATCGCCGGCCTGTGGGCGCCCTGGATGCGCTGGGCCTATGGCGCCGGCTTCGATCGCGCCACCGAGCGCTATTTCCCGGACTCCGGGCTGGTACGGTTGCGCTCGGATTACGTGGTGCCCGACCTGCTGATGCGTCACGAGTTGCGGCGGCCCTGACCGCGCCCAGCGGACAGCTCACGGCATGGCCACCCATTCCAGCAGCGGCACCAGCCGCACCCGAACCGAAAGCCGATGCCGCGCGCCCGCCAGCCGGATGGTGTAGCGGACCCCGCCCGGGCGCGGGCCGGGCGGCAACAGCTGACGCGCGAGCCCGCGCAAGCCCGCATCGCAGACGAAGCGAAACGCGAGCGGCCCGCCGGCGACGGTGACGATGTGGTGCAGCCGCAAGGCCGGAGGCAGTCGCGCCCGATCGATCAGCACCCGCCGCACGATCGCCAGCACCGCGCGGTCGCGGCATCCGGGCGGGACCACCTCGCGGCGCACATAGACGACCGCCGCGCCGGCAACCAGCAGCGGGACGGCGATGCTTGCAAGCGTGATCGCCCGGCGCATGACGGACACACTTATATAATAGGGCGCACCGCGCGTGCAGGCCGCGATGCCGGCTTGCCCGTACCGCTCGGGAACCCTACGAAAGCCCGTCATCCAGCACCGGGAGCGTCCAGATGAAGCTGCACGAGGTCCGCGTTCACCCCTCCAGGGCGGCGCTGCCGCGCGAGCAGCAGCTCGCGTGGAAGATCGCCGCCGTGGCCGCCGACAAGGTCGCGGTCGAGCGGGAGGTGACGGCGATGATCATCAACCGGATCATCGACAACGCCGCCGTCGCCATCGCCTCGGTCAACCGCGCGGCGCCCACCTCGGCGCGCGGCGGCGCGTTGGGGCACGCCCGCCGCGGCGGCGCGCTGGTTTTCGGCGCCCCGCCGCGGGTGCGGGTGAGCCCGGAATGGGCGGCCTGGGCGAACGGCACCGCGGTGCGCGAGCTCGACATGCATGACACATTTCTGGCCGCCGATTATTCGCACCCGGGCGACAACATCCCGCCCATCCTGGCGGTCGCGCAGACGCTCGGGCGGTCGGGGCGCGAGCTGATCCGCGGCATTGCGACCGGCTACGAGATCCATATTGATCTCGTGCGCGCGATCTGCCTGCACAAGCACAAGATCGACCACATCACCCATCTCGCCGCCGGCCAGGCGGCCGGGATCGGCACGCTGCTGAAGCTGCCGACCGAGACCATCTATCAGGCGGTGCAGCAGGCGGTGCATGTAAGCGTGACCACCCGCCAGTCCCGCAAGGGCGAAATCAGCTCGTGGAAAGCCTTCGCGCCGGCCCATGCCGGCAAGCTGGCGGTGGAAGCGGTCGATCGGGCGATGCGCGGCGAGGGCGCGCCGAGCCCGATCTATGAAGGCGAGGACAGCGTGATCGCCTGGGTGCTGGACGGGCCGGACGCGGTCTATCAGGTGCCGCTGCCCGAGGCGGGCGAAGTCAAGCGCGCCATCCTGTCGAGCTATACCAAGGAACACAGCGCCGAATACCAGGCGCAGGCGCTGATCGACCTCGCGTTCCGGATGCGCGGGCAGCTGCCCGATCTCTCGCGGGTGCGGAAGATCGTGATCCACACCTCGCATCACACGCATTACGTGATCGGCACCGGGGCGAACGACCCGCAGAAGATGGACCCCAAGGCGTCGCGCGAGACGCTGGATCACTCGATCATGTACATGTTCGCGGTCGCATTGCAGGACGGGCGCTGGCATCACGTGGACAGCTACGCGCCGAAGCGCGCCGCGCGGCCGGACACGGTGGCGCTCTGGCACAAGATCGAAACCCGGGAGGACCCGGTCTGGACAGCGCGCTACCACGAGACCGACCCGGACAAGCTCGCTTTCGGCGGGCGGGTGGAGATCACCCTCGATGACGGCAGCACCGTGACCGACGAGCTCGCCGTGGCGAATGCCCATCCCAACGGCGCCCGCCCGTTCGGCCGCGACGACTATATCCGCAAGTTCCTGACCATGACCGAGGGGCTGATCTCGGCGCGCGAGTCCAACCGCTTCCTCGAACAGGTGCAGGAACTGCCGCGCCTTGCCGCGGGCGAGCTCGGCGCGCTCAACGTCGCCCTGCCCGCCGGCGCGCTGCGCGCGTCCAAGCCTGGCATCTTCTGACCCGCACGGAGACACCGCCATGAGCGAGACCGCCACCCCCAACCGCGCCAAGAAGGCCGTCGCCCTGTCCGGCGTGACCGCCGGCAACACCGCGCTCTGCACCGTCGGGCGCACCGGCAACGACCTGCACTACCGCGGCTACGACATCCTGGACGTGGCCGAGGCCGCCGAGTTCGAGGAGATCGCCCATCTGCTGATCCACGGCACGCTGCCCAACGCCGCCGAGCTGCGCGCCTACAAGGCGAAGCTGCGGGCGCTGCGCGGCATCCCCTCGGCGGTGAAGGACGCGCTGGAATCGCTGCCCGCGGCGGCGCACCCGATGGACGTGATGCGCACCGCGGTCTCGGCGCTGGGCTGCGCGCTGCCGGAAAAGGACGACCACAACCACCCCGGCGCGCGCGATATCGCCGACAAGCTGATCGCCTCGCTCGGTTCCATGCTGCTCTACTGGTACCACTGGGCGCATAACGGGCGGGCGGTGGACGTGGAGACCGAGGACGAGAGCATCGGCGGGCATTTCCTGCACCTGCTGCATGGCGAGCCGCCTTCGGCCAGCCACGTGCGGGCGATGCACACCTCGCTCAATCTTTACGCCGAGCACGAGTTCAACGCCTCCACCTTCGCCTGCCGGGTGGTGGCCGGCACCGGGGCGGACATGCATTCGGCGATCACCGCCGGGATCGGCGCGCTGCGCGGGCCGAAACATGGCGGGGCCAATGAAGTCGCTTTCGAGATCCAGAAGCGCTACGAGACGCCGGACGAGGCCGAGGCCGACATTCGCAAGCGCGTCGCCGCGCGCGAGGTCATCATCGGCTTCGGTCACGCGGTCTATACCATCGCCGATCCGCGCAACCGCATCATCAAGGAAGTGGCGCGCCGGCTTTCGGCCGAGGCCGGGTCGATGAAGATGTTCGCCATCGCCGAGCGGATCGAGGCGGTCATGGCGGATGCCAAGAAGATGTTCGCCAACCTCGACTGGTACAGCGCGGTCTCCTACCACATGCTGGGTGTACCGACGGCGATGTTCACGCCGCTGTTCGTGATCGCGCGCACCACCGGCTGGGCGGCGCATGTGATCGAACAGCGCATCGACGGCAAGATCATCCGCCCGACTGCCAACTACGTGGGTCCCGAGGATCTGCGCTTCGTACCGCTGGATCAGCGCGGCTGATCCGTGCCGCGCCGCCGCGTGTTGCGGCGGCGCGGCCACGGGCGTGAAAATACTTGCGCGCGCGCCCGACGAATCGATTGCTTTTTGTTGACATCGTGGCGCGACTCGCGGATAGCGGATTCGTCATGCTATCGCACGATTCGCGTGCGCTCCGCATGGTCACCAGGGAAGGACGGTCCATGGACCGCTGCCTCGGCCAGGCACCGATCAGCCGCGCATACGCCGCACCTTGTCCGTGCGCGACGCGGCTCAGGATGTTTCCCGCGCGGGGTCGTCTTTCTGCCGCAACCACAAATCATGGCTTCAACAGGAGATCTACCAGGTGAGCAGCGAGGACAGCGAAGCGACCCGCGCCCAGCCGATGGCAATGCGCGCCGGCGCGAAGAAGAGCGCGGCGAAGAAAACCGCGGCGAAGAAAACCGCGGCGAAGAAGACCGGCCGCAAGGCTGCCGCGAAAAAGACCGGTACCCGCAAGGCCGCCGCCAAGAAGACCGGTACCCGTAAGGCCGCCGCGAAAAA
>JAKBCO010000002.1 GCA_021807785.1 Pseudomonadota bacterium | reverse complement strand
CACCATCCACGCCCTGAACGACCGCATGGCCGCCCTCCTGGGCAAGGAGGCGGCGCTGTTCCTGCCCTCCGGCACCATGTGCAACGAGATCGCCATCCTGGTGCATTGCCGCCGCGGCGACGAGGTGATCGCGCATCATACCGCGCATATCCAGGCCGCGGAGGGCGGCGCGCCGGCGGCGCTCGCCGGCGTCTCGGTGCTGGGGCTGCAAGGCGCGCTGGGGCAGTTCGACGCCGCCACCCTGCGCGCGGCGCTGCGCGAGCGCCGCCGCCACGCCCCGCCGCAGACGCTGGTGGAGATCGAGCAGACCGCCAATCTCGGCGGCGGCTCGGTCTGGCCGCTCGAGACGCTGCGCGCGGTGTGCGACGTCGCCCACGAGGCGGGCATGGCGGTGCATATGGACGGGGCACGGCTGATGAACGCGGTGGTCGCATCCGGCGTGCCGGCGGTGGAGATGGCGGCCGGCTGCGATTCGGTCTGGCTGGATTTCACCAAGGGGCTCGGCGCGCCGCTGGGCGCGGTGCTCTGCGGCAGCGCGGCGTTCATCGACCAGGCCTGGCTCTGGAAGCAGCGCATGGGCGGCGCGCTGCGCCAGGGCGGCATCTGCGCCGCCGCCTGCCTTTATGCGCTGGACCATCATGTCGATCGGCTGGCCGAGGATCACGCCAACGCCGCCGCCCTCGCCCGCGGGCTGGCGCAGATCCCGGGGCTCGCGGTGGAAACACCCGAGACCAATCTGGTCTTCTTCGATACCTCCGCCGCCGGCGTCAGCGCCGCCGAGCTCGCCACCCGCATCCGCGCCGAGGGCGTGCAGATCTCCACCATGGGGCGGTATCGCGCCCGCGCCTGCACGCATCTGGATGTGGATGCGGACGGGGTGGCGCTGGCGATCGCGGCGATCCGCCGGGCGGTGGGGTAACGGCGGCGCCTGCGGTCAGGCCGGCAGGCAGGCCGCGCGAAGGGCCGCGAATGCCCGGGCGCGGTGGCTGATCGCCTCCTTCACCGCCGGGGTCATTTCGCCGAAGGTCTCGGCATGGCCATCGGGCAGGAAGATCGGGTCATAGCCGAACCCGTGCGTCCCGCGCGGCGGCCAGGCCAGGGTCCCGTCCACCCGGCCCTGGAAGCACGCCGTCCCGCCATCGGGCCAGGCGAGGCAAAGGGCGGCGGTGAACCAGGCGCGACGGTCGGGATGATCGCCGACCTCGCGCGCGACGCGCGCCATCGCCGCGCCGAAATCCTTACCAGGCCCCGCCCAGCGCGCCGAGACCACCCCGGGCGCGCCGCCCAGCGCCGCCACCGCGAACCCGGAATCATCGGCGAGCGCCACCGTGCCCGCCGCGCGCGCCGCCGCCCGCGCCTTGATCCGCGCATTGGCCGCGAAATCGGCGCCGGTTTCCTCGGGCTCCGCGAGTCCCAGCGCGGCGGCGGACACCGGCGCGATCCCGAACGGGGCCAGCAGGGCGGCGATCTCGATCAGCTTGCCCGGGTTGTGGCTGGCCAGCACCAGCCGCGCGCCGCGTTGCAGGCGGATCACGCGGCCGGGTCCAGCACCGCGCGCTGGGCCGCGAAGAGAGCCGTCGTGCCCGCGCGCGCCAGCCCCAGCAGCGCCAGGAACTGCGCCTCGGAGAACGGCGCCTGCTCGGCGGTGCCCTGGATCTCGACGATGCCGCCGGCATCGGTCAGCACGAAATTGGCATCCGCCTCGGCCCCGGAATCCTCGGCATAATCCAGGTCGCAGACCGCCTCCCCGCCGACGATGCCGCACGAGACCGCGGCCACCTGGCCCAACAGCGGGTCCTTGGCCAGGACGTTCATCCGGCGCAGATGCCGCAGCGCCAGCGCCAGCGCCACCCAGGCCCCGGTGATAGCAGCGCAGCGGGTGCCGCCATCGGCGTTCAGCACGTCGCAATCCAGCGTGATGGTCATCTCCCCCAGCGCCTTGCGGTCGATCACCGCACGCAACGACCGCCCGATCAGGCGCTGGATTTCCTGGGTGCGGCCGGATTGCTTGCCGCGCGCGGCCTCGCGGTCGCCGCGGGTGTGGGTGGCGCGCGGCAACATGCCGTATTCGGCGGTGACCCAGCCCAGGCCGGAGCCGCGCAGGAAGCCGGGCACCCGGCCTTCGACGCTGGCCGCGCAGAGAACCTCGGTCTGGCCCATGCGGATCAGGCAAGAGCCTTCGGCGTGGCGGGCGAAGCCGGGGGTGAGGGAGACAGGGCGCAGCACGTCGGCGGCGCGACCGGAGGGGCGCATGAGCGGCAATCCTTGCGGAGCGGGGCCGGCGGTGTAGCAGCCGCGCCGCGCGCGGTCACGCCGCTTCGGTGTCGATCGCGTAACCGGCGGCGCGCACGGTGCGGATCAGGTCGCGCTCCTCGGGGCCATTGATCGCCTTGCGCAGGCGGCGGATATGCACGTCCACCGTCCGCGGTTCCACATGGATGTCCTTGCCCCAGACCGCGTCCAGCAGCTCCTCGCGGGCGAAGACGCGGCGGGGATGTTCCAGGAAATACTGCAACAGGCGGAACTCGGTCGGCCCCAGATGCAGCGCGCGGCCGTTGCGGGTGGCGCGGTGGGAGGCGAGGTCGAGCGTGATGTCGTCGAAGGCCAGCGTGGATTTGGTGGGCAGCGAGCCGGACCGGCGCAGCAGGGCACGCATCCGCGCGATCAGCGCCTCGGTGGAGAAGGGCTTGGTGATGTAGTCGTCGGCGCCGGTGTTGAGGCCGCGCACCGCGTCCTGATCCTCGGTGCGCGCGGTCACCATGATGACCGGCAGGTCGCGGGTGGCCGGGCGGCGGCGGATCTGGCGACAGACCTCCAGCCCCGACATGGCGGGCAGCATCCAGTCCAGCAGCACGATATCGGGGGTGGTCTCGCTGATCCGGCTCAGCGCCTCCTGCCCGTCGGCGGCTTCATCGACGCGGAAGCCCTGTTTTTCCAGGTTGTAGCGCAGCATGGTGGCGAGCGCGGCTTCGTCCTCCACCACCAGCACCAGCGGGCGGGCCATCGCGGGATCGGGCATGGTCTCAGTCCTGTTCGCGCGGGCGCACCACGGCATAGGCCGAGGTGTCGCCCTTGGGGCGGGCGTCGGTCAGCGTCTCGCCGGTGACGGCGTAATAGAGCGTCTCGGCGACATTGGTCGCGTGATCGCCGATCCGTTCCAGGTTCTTGGCGATGAACAGCAGATGCGTGCAGGGGGTGATGTTGCGCGGGTCTTCCATCATGTAGGTGATGAGCTCGCGGAAGAGTCCGTTATAGATGTCGTCGATCGCGAGGTCGGAGCGCCAGACCCGCACCGCCTTTTCGGTGTCGGATTCGCCCACCGCATCGATCACCGTTTTCAGATTCTCCTGCACCAGCCGGGCCATGTGCCCGATCCCGGCCAGCGAGAACACCTGCGGCAGCTGCGCCAGCACCACCGCGCGCTTGGCGACGTTGGCGGCGTAGTCGCCGATGCGTTCGAGATCGCCGGTGATCTTGAGCGCGCCGACCACCCGGCGCAGATCGCCCGCCACCGGCTGGCGCAGCGCGAGGGTGCGGATGACGAACTGCTCGATCTCGCGCTCCAGCGCATCGACCTGCTTGTCCTGCTCCACCACCCGGGCCGCGGCAGCCGTATCGTGCTCCAGGATCGCCTGCGCCGCGCCGGCCACCTCGGCCTCCACCGCGCCGCCCATCTCGGCCAGCAGGTCGCGCAGCCGGTCGAGCTCCTGGTCGAAGCTGCGCAGCGCGTGGGGGGATTCGGATGCCATGGCGGCTCCCTCAGCCAAATCGGCCGGTGATGTAGTCCTGGGTGCGCTTCTCGCGCGGGGCGGTGAACATCTGGGCAGCCGGGGCGGCTTCCACCAGCTCGCCCAGGTAGAAGAACGCCACCTGGTCGGCGATGCGCGCCGCCTGCTGCATGTTGTGGGTCACCAGGGCGATGGTGAACTCGCTTTTGAGCTCCTCGATCAGCTCCTCGATCTTCACCGTGCTGATGGGATCGAGCGCGCTGGTCGGCTCGTCGAACAGGATCACCTCGGGGTGGATGGCGATGGTGCGCGCGATCACCAGCCGCTGCTGCTGCCCGCCCGACAGGCCCAGCGCCGAGGCGCCGAGCCGATCCTTCACTTCCCCCCACAACGCCGCTCGGGTCAGCGCCTGCTCCACCCGCTCGTCCATCGCGGATTTCGAGAGTTTCTCGTGCAGCCGCACGCCGAAGGCGATGTTCTCGTGGATCGACATCGGAAACGGCGTCGGCTTCTGGAAGACCATGCCGATGCGCGCGCGCAGCGCGATGGCATCGATCTCGGGGCCGATGATGTTCTGCCCGTCCAGCAGCACCTCGCCGGTGGCGCGCTGGCCCGGATAGAGGTCGTACATCCGGTTCAGCACCCGCAGCAGGGTGGATTTCCCGCAGCCGGAGGGGCCGATCATGCCCGTGACCTGCCGGTCGGGCAGGTCGAGGGTGATGCCGCGCAGCGCCTGGGTGGCGCCGTAGAAGAAATCGAGCCCGCGGATGGCGATGCGCGGCGGCGGCGGCGCCACGGACGCCACCGCATCCGGAGGCGCGGCCCCGCTTGCCACCGTCATCGCCGCACCTCGAGGCTCGTCTTCCATCGGCCGGCTTCTAGGCGCCGGCCGCGACTTCCGTGTTGCAGTTCCATGACACTTCGATGACAGAGATCAGACCGGCATCGCCCGCAGGGCCCCGGCCCGGGCAGTCGCGCCGGCCAGCATGAAGGCGCTGTCCTGCCCGGCCAGGATGAAGCGCGCGCCGAGGCCGACATAGGTCGCCATGATTGGCTCGGCATAGATCCCGCCCATCCCTGGGTATTTCCCGGCCGCGAGGCAGGCGGCCACGGTGCGGCGATAGGCGTCTTCCAGCCGCGGGTGGGTGAACTGCCCCGGGATGCCCATCTCGGCGCAGAGGTCGTTGGAGCCGATCAGCAGCACGTCGATCCCCGGCACCGCCGCGATCGCCGCTGCGTTCTCGATCGCGCGCGGCGTCTCGAGCATCACCACCGTCAGGCAGGCGGCGTTGAGCGCCATCGCGGCATCTCCGACCGAGGCGCCGCGCAGACCGTAGTGCGGACCGATCCCGCCCATGGAGCGATGCCCGAGCGGGGGGTATTTCAGCTTCTCCACCACCTCCCGCGCTTCCTCGGCGGTATCGACATGCGGCATCACGATGCCGAGCGCGCCGGCGTCCAGCATCCGCGTCGCCATCGCGTATTCGCCGTTCGGCACCCGCACGATCGGGGCGATGCCGGCGGCGAGGCCGGCCACCGCGATCTGTGCCGCGGCATCGAGGCCGAGCGTGCCGTGCTCGCAATCGAGGAACAGCCAGTCATAGCCGGCGGCGGCGGTGGCCGGCGCGATCTCCACGCTGCGCACCATGCGCACGGTGAAGCCGAGCGAGAGCCGCCCGGCCTGCAGCGCGGCACGGGCCTGGTTGTGAACCGCGGACATCGGGGGACCCTCCGGTTTGCTTTGGCCGTGCGTCGCACGGTCCCGCCGTTGAGGGAAGCCCCTTGGAGTGCCGGCGGCTGGCGCCGGGCGCCGGCCTGCGCTAGGGCGAAGCCTCCCCACCGCGCCCCGGGACCGAATTGGCCAAATCCACGCCCCGCTACCTCTGCGCCGCCTGCGGCGCCAGCTTCGCCAAATGGTCCGGCCGCTGCGAAGCCTGCGGCGAGTGGAACAGCATCGCCGAGGATCCGGTGGAACTCCGCCCCGGCCCCGCCGCCAAGGCCACCCCCGGCCGCGCCGTGGGCTTCGTGCCGCTGGCCGGCAGCGCCGCGCCGCCCCCGCGCATCCGAACCGGCATCGCCGAGCTGGACCGGGTCCTGGGCGGCGGGCTGGTGGCCGCCTCGGCGGTGCTGGTGGGCGGCGATCCGGGGATCGGCAAATCCACCCTGCTGTTGCAGGTGGCCGCCGCCATGGCCGAGGCCGGGCAGGAGGTGCTCTACATCTCGGGCGAGGAATCGATCGACCAGATCCGCTTGCGCGCGGCCCGGCTGGGGGTGCCGGCGGCGCCGCTGCGGCTGGCCGCCGCGGTCAACCTGCGCGACATCGCCGCGGCGCTGGAGACCACCCCGGCCGCGCTGGTGGTGATCGATTCCATCCAGACCATGTGGCTCGACAGCATCGACAGCGCGCCGGGCACCGTCACCCAGGTCCGCGCCGCCTCGTTCGAACTCATCCGCCTCGCCAAGTCGCGCGGCTTCGCCCTGGTCCTGGTGGGGCACGTCACCAAGGAAGGCGCGCTGGCCGGGCCGCGGGTGGTGGAGCACATGGTCGATGCGGTGCTCTATTTCGAGGGCGATCGCGGCCACCAGTTCCGCATCCTGCGCGGGGTCAAGAACCGCTTCGGCGCCACCGACGAGATCGGCGTGTTCGAGATGACCGATCGCGGCCTGGCCGAGGTGGCCAACCCCTCGGCGCTGTTCCTGGCCGAGCGGCGCGGCAACATCGCCGGCAGCGCGGTGTTCGCCGGGCTCGAGGGCACCCGCCCGGTCCTGCTGGAGGTGCAGGCGCTGCTGGCGCCCAACCCGGGCGGCGCGCCGCGGCGGTCGGTCATCGGCTGGGACGGCGGGCGGCTGTCGATGCTGCTCGCGGTGCTGGAAACCCGCTGCGGCCTGCGCCTCGGCGCCAGCGACGTCTATCTCAACGTCGCCGGCGGGCTGCGGGTGGGCGAGCCGGCGGCCGACCTGGCGGTGGCGGCGGCGCTGGTCTCGGCGGTCACCGACCAGCCCACCTCGCCCGGAATGGTGTATTTCGGCGAAGTGGGGCTGTCGGGCGAGGTGCGGCAGGTGGCGCAGGCGGAGGCACGGCTGAAGGAAGCGGCGAAGCTGGGCTTCGATGCCGCCTGCTTGCCGCGACGGGTGGCGCGCGGGGCACGGGCGCTCGCCGCCCCGTCCGGGCTGCGGCTCGACGAGATCGGGCATCTCTCGGACCTGGTGGCGCGCTTCGCGGCCAAGGCGGGCGCCGCATGACCTGGGTGGATGTCGCGGTGCTGGCCGGGCTCGCGGTCTCCGGGCTGATCGGGCTGCTGCGCGGCTTCGTGCGCGAGGTGCTGGGCATCGCCGGCTGGGTGGGGGCGGGGATCATCGCGGTCTGGGCGCATCGGCCGGTGATGGCCTGGCTCGCGCCGCAACTCGGGCCGCATTCGGCGCTGGCCGATCCGCTGGCCTATGCGCTCGCCTTCGTGGTGGCGCTGACCGTGCTGCTGGTGCTGACCCATCTCATCAGCCGCGGCGTCCACCGGGTCGGCCTCGGCGGGCTCGACCGGCTGTTGGGGCTGGTATTCGGTCTCGCCCGGGGTGCGGCGGTGGTGGCGGTCGCCTATATGCTGGCGCAGATGCTGATCCCGGTGCAGAACTGGCCGCCGGCGGTGCGGCAGTCGCGCAGCCTGCCGCTGGTCTATGACCTCGCGCGCTGGGCGGTGGACCTGCTACCGCCGGCGGAGCGTCCGCGCCTGCTCGCGCCCTCGGGCAAGCCGCCGGCGGGGTTGCCGGCGGGGCTGATGCTGCCATCCGTGCCGCGCCCGCATGCCCAGCTGGAGAACGTCACGCAATGATCCGTGCCATCGACGATGCCGATCATCCGCATGAGGAATGTGGCGTGTTCGGCGTCTGGAACGTCCCCGACGCAGCCGCCGTCACGGCACTCGGCCTGCACGCCTTGCAGCATCGCGGCCAGGAGGCGACCGGGATCGTCACCTATGACGGCGCCCGCTTCCATTCCCATCGCGGGCTCGGGCTGGTGGGCGACAATTTCTCCAACGCCCGCGTCATCGCCTCGCTGCCCGGGCGCATCGGCATCGGCCACAACCGCTACGCCACCACCGGCGAGACCATCCTGCGCAACGTCCAGCCGCTCTATGCCGATTTCGAGTTCGGCGGGTTCGCGGTGGCGCATAACGGCAACCTGACCAACGCGCATCTGCTGCACCGCGCGCTGGTGCGCCGCGGCTGCCTGTTCCAGTCCACCACCGATTCGGAAGTCTTCGTCCACCTGATCGCGATCAGCCTCTATTCCACCGTGGTGGACCGGCTGATCGACGCGCTGAAGCAGGTGGTCGGCGCCTATTCGCTGGTGGCGCTGTCGAACGAGGCGCTGATGGGCGTGCGCGATCCGATGGGGGTGCGCCCGTTGATCCTGGGCCGCATCACCGGCGCCGAGACGGGCGCGGGCTGGGTGCTGGCCTCCGAGACCTGCGCCCTTGATATCGTCGGCGCCGAGTTCGTCCGCGACGTCGAACCCGGGGAGATCGTGGTGATCGACGCCCAGGGGGTGCGCAGCATCAAGCCGTTCTCCCGCGCCCCGGAACGGTTCTGCGTGTTCGAATACATCTATTTCGCCCGCCCCGATTCCATCATGGAGGGCACGCCGGTCTATACCGCGCGCAAGCGGATCGGCGCCGAGCTGGCGCGCGAGTCCTCCGTTCCCGCCGACGTGGTGGTGCCGGTGCCGGATTCCGGGGTGCCGGCGGCGATGGGCTTTGCCGCCGAAAGCGGCATTCCGTTCGAGCTCGGCATCATCCGCAACCACTATGTCGGCCGCACTTTCATCGAGCCGACCGACCATATCCGCAACCTCGGCGTGAAGCTCAAACATTCCGCCAACCGCGCCATGCTGGCCGGCCAGCGGGTGGTGCTGGTCGATGATTCGATCGTCCGCGGCACCACCAGCCGCAAGATCGTGGAGATGGTGCGCGCCGCCGGGGCGCGCGAAGTCCACATGCGCATCTCCTCGCCGCCCACCACCCATTCCTGCTTCTACGGCATCGACACCCCCGAGCGGAGCAAGCTCCTGGCCGCGCGCTTCACCCCGGACGAGATGGCCGGCCAGATCGGCGCCGACAGCCTGGCCTTCGTCTCCATCGACGGGATGTATCGCGCTCTCGGCAAGCCCGGGCGCACTGCCGCCGAACCCCGCTATTGCGATGCCTGTTTCACCGGAGACTACCCCATCCCGCGCCCGGACGAGGGCGACAACACCGACCGTCAGCTGAGCCTGCTGGCGGAAGACCGGTGATGGACCGCCCGCTCTCCGGCAGCGTGGCGCTGGTGACCGGCGCCAGCCGCGGCCTTGGTGCCGCCACCGCGGTCGCCCTCGCCCGGCTGGGCGCGCATGTGGTGCTGACCGCGCGCACCCAGGGCGGTCTCGAGGAGACCGACGATGCCGTCGCCGCCGCCGGCGGCACCGCCAGCCTGCTGCCGCTCGATCTCGCCGAGGCCGACAGCGTCGATGCGCTGGGTCCCTCCATCTTCACCCGCTTCGGCCGGCTCGACATCCTGGTCCACGCCGCCGGCACGCTGGGGCGGCTGACCCCGCTGCCGCATATCCTGCCGCGCGAGTGGGACGATGCGGTGACGGTGAACCTCGCCGCGGTCTGGCGGCTGGCGCGCAGCTGCGACCGGCTGCTGCGCGCCGCCCCTTCCGGACGCGCGGTGTTCGTCACCACCGCGCGGGCGCGGGCGCCGAAAGCCTATTGGGGCCTCTACGGCGCCACCAAGGCGGGGATGGAGCATCTGGCACTGACCTGGGCCGACGAGGCCGCGACCTCGCCACTCCGCATCAACCTCTTCGACCCCGGCCCGATGGCGACACGGCTGCGCCACGATGCTTATCCGGGCGAGACCCAGGACCATCTGCCGAAGCCCGAGGCGGTCGCCCCGCAGCTGGTGGCGCTGTGCCTGCCGTCGGAGACACGGAACGGCGCGCTCGTCAGCCCGCCAGCTCCTCCGGGGTGAACCCCTCTTCGCGGAACTCGATCCCCGGGGCGTCGCCGGCCTGCTCGGCCCGGCGCAGCGCCACCCGGCGGATCTTGCCGGAGATCGTCTTCGGCAGCTCGGCGAAGGCGATCCGGCGGATGCGCTTGTAGGGCGCGGCCCGCGCGCGGACATGGCGCAGGATGGCAAGCGCGGTCTGCCGGTCCGCCGGCCAGCCCGGGGCCAGCGCCACGAACGCCTTGGGCACCGCGGTGCGCACCGGATCCGGCGCCGGCACCACCGCCGCCTCCGCCACCGCCGCGTGCTCGATCAGCAGGCTCTCGAGCTCGAACGGGCTGATCCGGTAGTCGGCCGCCTTGAAGACGTCATCGGCGCGGCCGACGTAAGTGATGTAGCCGTCGGCATCGCGGGAGGCGACGTCGCCGGTGCGATAGGCCCCCTCCCCGCGCGGGGCGACGCTGCCGTCATCCTCCTGGTAGCCCGCCATCAGCCCGGCCGGCGGCGGATCGAGGCCGATCGCGATCTCGCCATCGGCGGTCTCGGCGCCGTCGGGGTCGAGCAGGCGGATGGTGTAGCCCGGCAGCGGCCGGCCCACCGAGCCCGGCTTCATCGCCATCCCCGGCGGGTTGCCGATCTGCGCGGTGGTCTCGGTCTGGCCGTAGAAATCCCGCACCGTCAGGCCCCAGGCGGCGCGCACCTGCTCGATCACCTCCGGGTTCAGCGGCTCGCCGGCCGAGGCGACCTCGCGCAGCGAGGTGCGGATCGCCCGCAGGTCCTCCTGCACGAAGATCCGCCAGACGGTGGGCGGGGCACAGAGGGTGGTGACCCCGTGCTCGGCGATCGCCGCCAATACGCCGGGGGCGGAGAATCGCGGCTGGTTGGCGATGAAGACGCTCGCCCCCGCGTTCCAGGGCGCGAACACGCAGGACCAGGCGTGCTTGGCCCAGCCGGGCGAGGAGATGTTGAGATGCACATCCCCTTCCCGCAGCCCCAGCACATACATCGTCGAGAGATGTCCGACCGGATAGCTGGTCTGCGAATGCAGCACCAGCTTGGGCCGCGCCGTGGTTCCGGAGGTGAAATAGAGGAGCAGCGGATCGGTGGCCAGGGTGGGCTGGTCGGGGACGAAGCGCGCGGGCGCTTCGTGCAGCGCCTCATACGCCTGCCAGCCCGGCACCGCGGCGCCGACGGCGATGCGGGTGACCCCTTCGGCGAGACCGGCGAACTTGGCGGCCTCGGCGCTGGCCGCCACCACGCAGCGGGCCCGCCCGCGGCCGAACCGGTCGGCGAGGTCATCCGGCGTCAGCAGGGTGGTGGCCGGGATCACCACCGCGCCCAGCTTCATCGCCGCCAGCATCACCTCCCACAGCGGCACCACGTTGCCGAGCATCAGCAGGATGCGATCGCCCCGGCCGAGGCCGAGCCGGCGCAGCCCGTTCGCGACCCGGCTCGATCGGGCGGCGAGGTCGGCGAAGCTGACCCGCGCCGCGCCCTCGCCGGTGATGATGAGTGCCGGCGCGTCGGCGCGCGGCCCGGCGGCGAGTTCGCCGTCGAACCAGTCGAGCGCCCAGTTGAAATGGGTGAGGTCGGGCCAGCGGAAGGTTCGGTACGCCGCCTCGTAGTCGGCGCGATGGGCCAGCAGCAGGTCGCGGGCCGCCTTGAAGGCCTGGACGGACATCTCATTACCTCCCGGAAAGCCGGGGCAGCGTACCACCCGCCGCGCCCGGCGCCTATCGCACCACCCACCCCGCCACCGCCCCGCTCATGCACGTGGCGAGCGTGCCGGACAGGATCGCGCGCAGCCCCAGCGCCACCACCTCGTCGCGCCGCTCCGGCACCATCGCCCCGAGCCCGCCCAGCATGATCCCCAGGCTGCCGAAATTGGCGAAACCGCAGAGCGAATAGGTCAGGATCACCCGCGTGCGCGGATCGAACACCCCGCCCATGCCGGCCAGCGCCCGGTAGGCGACGAACTCGTTGAGCACCGTCTTGGTCGCCATCAGCCCGGCGGCGGCTTCGGTTTCCCGCCACGGCACGCCGATCAGCCACAGCAGCGGGCGGAACGGATAGGCGAACAGGCGCTGGAGGGTGATCGGCCCGCCCCCCCAGGCGCCGGCCAGCGCGAGGGCGTGGTTGGCCAGCGCCACCAGCGCCACCGCCACGATCAGCACCGCGACGATGCCCACCAGGATCGGGATGCCGGCCAGCGTGCCGCGCACCAGCGCATCCAGCGCGCTGCCCGCACGCGCTTCGCCCAGCTGCGCCGTCGCGGCATCGGCCCCAGGAGCGAACGGCACCATCACCGCCGCCACCGCCACCGCAGCCGGGGTGCTGATGACGGAGGCGGTCAGGATCTGCCCCAGCGGATGCCCCACCAAGCCGTGCAGGAAATCGGCGTAGATCACCATCACCGTGCCGGCGACGCCGGCCATGCCGCAGCTCATCAGCGCGAACAACTCCCCGCGCGCCATCCGCGCCAGGTACGGCCGGACCAGCAGCGGCGCCTCGATCATGCCGACGAAGACATGCACCGCCGCCCCCAGCGCCAGCGCGCCCGAGAGCCCCATCGTCCGGCGCAGGACGAAGGCGAACCCGGCGGTGATGCGTTGCAACACCCCCCAGTGGAACAGCAGGGCGGCCAGCGCGCTGATGACGATCACCAGCGGCAGGGCCTGGAACGCCAGGATGAACCCCGCCCCCGGGGCGGTTGGCTGGAACGGCAACCGCCCGCCGCCCAGGTAGCCGAACACGAAGCCGGTGCCGCGAAGGGTGGCCGCCTGCACCGCGTCGGCGGCGCGGTTGACCAGCAGCACCGCCGCGATCGCCGGCGGCAGGCGGGTCAGCAGCAGCGCCAGCGCCCATTGCAGCGCCACCCCCGCGGCCACCGTGCGCCAGGGGATGGCGCGGCGGTCTTCGGAGACCAGGAAGGCGAGGCCGAGCAGCCCCGCCTCCCCCGCCAGCGCGTGCCCCATCAGCGGCGGATGTTGAACGGGTAGTAGGCCGGGAACTCGCCCACCTTGGTCATGTCCACCTCCACCAGCGACAACCCGCGATGTTCCAGCGCGCGGGCGATGGTGGGGCCGAAGGCCTCGGCGGTTTCGACGCGATGGAACGGGATCCCCGCCAGCTGCGCGAGGCCGGCCAGATCCGGCCCCTGCAAGTCGGCGAAGAAGCGCCGCCCCTCGGCCGTCGCATCCTGGATGCGCTTGATGACGCCGTAGCCGCGGTCGTTCATCACCACCACGACGAGGTCGAGCCGCTCCTGCACCGCGGTCCAGAGTTCGCCGACATTGAGGAAAAATCCGCCATCGCCGGTCATCACCAGGCTGCGACGGTCGCCGGCGCCGACCGCGGCGCCGATGCCGAGCGCGAGCCCCTGCCCGATGCCGGCGCCGACCGGATAGACGTTCTGCCTCGGGTCATGCAGCGGGAACACCCGGTTGCCCCAGGTGGTGTTGTTCTGGGTCACGTCGCGGGCGAAGACGGCGTCCGGCGGCAGCACCGCGGCCAGCTGGTCGGCGAAGCCGCCATAGGCGCCGAGACTGTCGAGGAACGCCGCCCGGGCGCGCGCCTTCATGGCCGCGAATTCGCCCTGATAGCCCGGCTCCGGGGCGAAGCGCCCCTCCAGCCGCGCGGCGAGGCCGCGCAGGGTGAGCGCCGCGTCGCCGCAGACGAAGTAGGTGTTCGGATAGGTGCGCCCGTTGGCCAGCGGATCGACATCGATCTGGATCAGGTTGCCCGGAAGTTTCAGGCTCAGATCGTTGGTCTCGTGACCGCGCAGGCGCGCGCCCACCACCACCATCAGGTCCACCGTGGCGTAGAAATCGGTCACCATCGGCAGCCCGCCGCCATGCAGCCCGCCGAGCGAGCGCGGGTCGGACTCGGGCACCATGCCACGGCCTTCCAGGCTGTTGACCATGGTGAAGCCGAGATCGAGCAGACGGCGGATTTCGGGGCCGGCCTTGCGCGCGCCGGCGCCGACCCACAGCATCGGCCGCCGCGCCCGCGCCACCCGGGCCGCGAGCTCGTCAAGCGCCGCCGCCGCCGGTGCGGCCGGGGCCGGGATCGGCAGGGTGAATCCGTCCAGCACTTCCGGGCGGGGGATCGCCACCCGCTGGAGGTCGATCGGGATTTCGACGCTGACCGGCCCCATCGGCGGGGTCAGCGCCTCGGTGGCGGCACGGGTCAGCACGCCGAGCGCCTGCGCCGCCGCGCGCACCCGGTAGGCGGCCTTGGAGACCGAAGCCATCATGCCCAGCTGATCGTTGGCGTCATGCACCGTTGCCAGGCCGCGATCGACGAATCGGGTGGCGGTCTGCCCGGTGATATGCAGCACCGGGGAGGAGGCGAAGCGGGCCTCGATCAGCCCGCCGATCGCATTCGCCGCGCCGGGGCCGGTGGAGGAGAAGATCACGCCGAGCCCGCCGGTGGCGCGGGCATAGCCGTCGGCCATATGCGCGCCCCCGAGCTCGCCGCGCGCCATCACGAAGCGGATGCGGTTGCGCCGGCCGATCGCGTCCAGCATCGGGATGTTGTGGACGGAAGCGATGCCGAAGGCGGTGGCGACGCCGATGGCGTCGAGGAACTCGGCGACGAGGTCGCCGACGGTGTAGTCGCTGGCCATGCTGCGCGGTCCTGTTGCTGTGGGGGAAGGCTGCGGCGGGCGCGGGGCGCGGTCAATCGGCGCCCGCCTCCGCGAGATGGCAGGCCACCTCCACCGCGCCGAGCTTGCGCACCGGCGGCTGTTCCACCCGGCAGCGGTCCACCGCAAGCGGGCAGCGCGGATGGAATGAGCAGCCGGGCGGCGGGTCGATCGGGCTCGGCACCTCGCCGCCGACCGGGGTGCGGGCGCTGCCGACCCGTTCGAGGTCCGGAACGGCCTCCAGCAGCAGCCGGGTGTAGGGATGGCGTGGCGCGGCGAAGACCTCATCGGCCGGCCCCAGCTCCACCACCCGGCCGAGATACATCACCCCCAGCCGGTCCGACATATGCCGTACCACCGCCAGGTTGTGGCTGATGAAAAGATAGGTCAGCCCCAGCAGCTGCTGGAGATCGCGCATCAGGTTGAGGATCTGCGCCTGCACCGAAACATCCAGCGCACTGGTCGGCTCGTCGCAGACCAGCAGGGATGGCGCCGCGGCCAGCGCCCGGGCGATCGAGATGCGCTGGCGCTGTCCGCCCGAGAACTCGTGCGGGAAGCGTTCGCCGTCTGCCCCGGCGAGCCCCACCTGGCCCAGCAGCTCGGCCACCCGGCCCGGCACATCGGCACCGATGCCGAAGGCGCGCAGCGGCTCGGCGATGATGTCGCGCACCCGCCAGCGCGGGTTGAGCGAGGCATAAGGGTCCTGGAAGATCATGTTCATCCGCCGCCGCTGGCCCGGATCGGCGCGGGCCGCCGCAAGCGGCTGGCCATCGAACTGGATCTCGCCCGCCGACGGCGCCAGCAGCCCCACCGCCAGCCGCGCCACGGTGGATTTGCCGCAGCCCGATTCACCCACCAGCGACAGGGTGGTGCCGGCGGGAATGGCGAAGGACACGTCATCGACCGCGCGCAGGAACTGGCGCCTTTCGCGCGCCAGCCAGCGTTGCAGGGTGGGGCGCGAGACATCGAAGCGGCGGGTGACGCCGGCGAGGCGAAGCAGCGGCTCAGGCATGGGCGAGCAGACAGGCGGCCATCGTGGCGCCGGCCGGGGTGAGTGCGGGGCGTTCGCCCCGGCAGCGGTCGATGGCGCGCGGGCAGCGCGGGTGGAAGGCGCAGCCATCGGGGATGGCGTTCAACCGCGGCATCGCGCCCTCGATCTGCGCCAGCCGTTCCAGCCGATGTTCGAGCGGCGGGATCGAGGCCATCAGCCCTTCGGTATAGGGGTGGGCGGGCGCGCGGATCACCTCGGCCACCGGGCCGATCTCGGCGATCCGCCCGGCATACATCACCGCGACGCGATCCGCGGTCTCGGCGATCACGCCCATATCGTGGGTGATCAGCAGGACCGCCGTGCCGTGCTCGCGCGCCAGCCGCTTCAGCAGGGCGATGATCTGCGCCTGGATCGAGACATCGAGCGCGGTGGTGGGTTCGTCGGCGATCACCAGCCGCGGCTCGGCGCACAGCGCCAGCGCGATCACCACCCGCTGGCGCTGCCCGCCGGAAAATTCGTGCGGATAGGCATCGATCCGGCGGGCGGCGGCGGGAATCCCCACCTCGTCCAGCCAGCGGATCGCGCGCGTGCGGGCTTCGGCGGCCGACATCGGCAGATGGGTGCGGATGGTCTCGGTCAGCTGCCGGCCGATGGTGTAGAGCGGGTTGAGGGTGGTGAGCGGGTCCTGGAAGATCGCGCCGATGCGCCGGCCGCGGATGCGCCGCATCGCCTCGGCGGGCAGGTGGTCGATGCGCGCCCCTTCCAGCCGCACCTCGCCGCCGGCAATGCGTCCGGGGGGTGCGAGCAGGCCGATGATCGCCGCCCCGGTCAGCGACTTGCCGGCCCCGCTCTCGCCGACCATGCCCAGGATCTCGCCTGGCGCGATGGCGAAGGAGACCGCGTCCAGCGCCCGCAAGATGCCGCGGCGGGTGGGGAACTCCACGGTCAGGTCGGCCACCCCCAGCAGCGGGGCGCTCATCGGAGCCTCGGGTTCAGCGCATCGCGCAGCCAGTCGCCCAACAGGTTGATCGCCAGCACCAGCAGCATCAGCGCGACGCCGGGAAAGACCGTCACCCACCACTGCCCGGAGAACAGGAAATCATCGCCGATGCGGATCAGCGTCCCCAGCGAGGGCTGCGTCTGCGGCAGCCCGACGCCGAGGAAGGACAAGGTCGCCTCGTCGAGGATGGCCAGCCCGAGCGTCAGGGTGCCGATCACCAGCACCGGCCCCAGCACGTTGGGCAGGATATGGCCGAGCAGGATGCGCCCGCGGCCGATGCCGATCACCCGCGCCGCGGCGACGTAATCCTTGCCGCGCTCCACCAGGGTGGAGCCGCGCACCACGCGCGCGAACTGCGGCCAGCGGGAGATGCCGATCGCCAGCACGATCACGTAGATCTGCACCGAATCGTGGCGGTCGCGCGGGACCAGGGCGCTGAACACGCCGTCGATGAGCAGCGCCATCAGGATGGCGGGAAAGGTGAGCTGAATGTCGGCGATGCGCATCAGCAGCCCGTCCAGCCAGCCGCCCGCGTAGCCGGCGACGAGGCCGATGCCGACCCCGGCGACCAGCGCGAAGATCACCGCGGCGGCGCCGACCAGCAGGCTGACCCTGGTGCCGAACATGATCGCCGACAGCATGTCGCGCCCCTGTTCGTCGGTACCGAGCGGGTAGGTCCAGGAGGCGAACGGGTGGCGGAAGCTGTTGAGCAGGCTGAGGGAGGCGATGTTGAACGGATCATGCGGCGCGATCCAGGGCGCGCCGAAGGCGCCGACGAAGAACACCGCCGCGAGCAGGGTCGCGCCGAGCGCCACCGGGGAATGGGTGAAGCTGTGCCAGAGATCGCTGTCACGCCAGCGGGCCAGGGTGGCGCTCATCGCGGTGGCGCTCATCGCCCGTGCCCCGGGCGTTCCACTCGCAGGCGGGGATCGACCGCGTAATATAACAAGTCCACCACCAGGTTGATGGTTACGAACACCACGCCGACAAGCAACAAATAGGCCGCCATCACCGGGATATCGGCCGCCGCCACCGACTGGATGAACAGCAGCCCCACCCCGGGCCATTGGAAGACCGTTTCGGTCACCACCGAATAGGCCACCACCCCGCCGAGTTGCAGCCCGATGATGGTGATGACCGGCACCAGCGTGTTCTTCAGCGCATGGCCGAAATAGATGGTCCGGGCCCGCAGCCCGCGCGCGCGGGCGAACTTGATGTAGTCCGAGCGCAGCACTTCCAGCATCTCGGCGCGCACCAGCCGCATGATGAGGGTGAGCTCGAACATCCCGAGCGTGATCGCCGGCAGCACCAGCGCGCGCAGCCCGGAGAGGGTGAGAAACCCGGTGGTCCAGAACCCCAGATGCACCACATGGCCGCGCCCGAAACTGGGTAGCCAGCCCAGCTGCACCGAGAAGGCGAGGATCAGCAGCACGCCGATCAGGAAGGTGGGCAGCGACACGCCGAGCAGGCTGCCCACCATCAACGCGCGCGAGACCCATGATCGCGGCCAGATGCCGGCATAGACGCCGGCCGGGATCGCCACCAGCACCGCCAGCACGGTGGCGGTGATCGCGAGTTCCAGGGTGGCCGGCAGGCGCTGGGCGAACAGCGTGGCCACCGGCTCGCCCACCCGGTAGCTGATGCCGAAATTGCCGTGCAGGGCGTTCCAGAGGAAGCGGAAGAACTGCACATAGGCGGGCTGGTCCAGCCCCAGCTTGTGCATCAGCTCGGCGCGGTGGGCATCGGAATAATCCTGCCCCAGCATCGCCCCGATCGGGTCGCCCACGTAGCGGAACATGGCGAACGCGATCACGCCGACCGCGATCAGGACCGGGATCGCCTGCAAGAGGCGGGCGAGGATGAAGACGATCATCGAACCTCGGACGCGGTGAACCCGGCCCCCCGGCTCCAGTCCAGCACCAGCGTGTAACCCACGCCCAGCAGGACCGGCCCCAGGAAGATGCCAAGCAGGCCGAACCCGAGCGCACCCCCCAGCACGCCGAGCACGCTCAGCAGATACGGCAGGGCGGCGCCGCGGGCAATGAACCAGGGGCGGATCACCTGATCGGCGCCGCCCACCGCGACCAGGCCCCACAGCGCCAGGAACGCGGCATGGCCGGGCGCGCCGCGGGCCAGCAGCCAGAGTGCGGCCGGAATCCAGACCAGCGGCGCGCCCACAGGCAGCAGCGCGAGCAGGCCGGTGACCACCCCGAGCAGCATCGGGCGTGGCACCCCGGCCAGCGCCAGGCCGGCCGCCATCAGCAGCCCCTGGATCAGCGCGGTTCCGATCAGCCCCAGCACCACGCCCCGCACCGTGGCGCCGGTCAGCGCCAGCAGCCGGGCCGCCCCTGGCCCGCCGATGCGCGCGCCGAGTCGCACCAGGCCGGCCGCCAGCGCCTCGCCGTGCAAATAGAAGAAGAACGCCACGAACAGGGCGAAGCCGAACATCAGCACCCCGCCGGCGATGCTGAGCAGGAGCCGCAGCGCCGCCTCCAGCGCCAGCCCGAAATAGGGTTGCAGCGCCGCCAGCGCCGCCGAGATATCCACCGCCCAGCGGTTCCACGCATCCGACAGCGCGCCGCCCAGCACCGGCAGCGCGCGCACCCAGTCCGGCGCCGGCGGCAGGCCGGCGGCCAAGCCCGCCAGCGCGGCGGCGCGCAGCTGGGCCGCGCTGGCCTCTCCCGCCGGCGCGGCGAGCACGATCGGAACCACGATCACCACCGCGGCCAGCGCCACCATCGCCAGCCCCGCGGCGGGGCCACCGATTACCCGGCGCAGCGCGGCGAACACCGGCCAGGTGGTGAACACCAGGATGCCGGCCCACAGCAGGGCGGACAGGAACGGCAGCAGCACCAGCGCGCAGCCGGCACCGAGCGCGCCCAGCAGCAGCCAGAGCAGGGCGCGTTCCAGGCTGGGGGAGTCTTTGCAGACCGGCGGGGTGGGCGTAAGCACCGCCGCATCGTAGCCGCCCCGCACCGCGCCGGGGAAGGCTCCCGCGCCGGGAGGAACCGATGCCACGCTTCGCCGCCAACCTGTCCATGATGTTCAACGAGGTGCCGTTCCTCGACCGGTTCGACGCCGCCGCCCGGGCCGGGTTCAAGGGCGTGGAGTTCCTGTTCCCCTATGACCACCCGGCGGTCGAGATCCGCCGCCGCCTGGACGCCAACGGGCTGACCCTGGCGCTGTTCAACATGCCCCCCGGCGACTGGGCCAAGGGCGAGCGCGGCCTCGCCTCCCTGCCCGGGCGGCAGTCCGAGTTCCGCGACGGCGTCGCCCGCGCCCTGGACTATGCCGCGGCGCTGGGCGGGCGGCTGGTGCATTGCATGGCCGGCATCCCGCCCGCCGGCACCGCCCCGGTCACCGCCGCCGCCTGCTACGCCGCCAACCTCGCCTGGGCCGCCGAGCAGGCCGCCGCGGCGGGGGTGAAGCTCGCGATCGAGCCGATCAACCACCGCGACATGCCGGGCTATTTCCTCAACACCCAGGCGCAGGGCGCGGCGGTGGTGGAGGCGATCGGGCGCGATCGCATCGGGCTGCAATTCGACCTCTACCATGTCCAGGTGACCGAGGGCGACATCACCAAGCGGATGGAGCTCCATCTGCCGCTGATCGTGCATACGCAGATCGCCGACGTGCCGGCCCGAAACGAGCCCGGGACCGGCGAGATCGCCTGGGACTACGTGTTCGCGCGGATGGACGCGCTGGGCTACGCGGGCTGGGTCGGCTGCGAATACCGTCCGGCCGGGGACACCGTGGCCGGGCTTTCCTGGATCAAGCGCTTCGCCGCCTGACCGTTTCGTCCCGAACAGGAGATATCCGCGCATGAAGATCGGTTTCATCGGCCTCGGCATCATGGGCCGCCCCATGGCGCTCAACCTGAAGGCCGCCGGCCACACGCTCGCGGTGCCCGAGCGGGCCAGCCTGACCGCGGAGCTCCGCGCCGCCGCCACCGTGCTGCCCAGCTCCGAGGCGGTCGCCGCCGCCTCCGAGGTGGTGATCCTGATGGTGCCCGATACCCAGGACGTCGAGGCGGCGCTGTTCGGCGCCGGCGGGGCCGCGGCCGGCCTGAAGCCCGGCTCGCTGGTGATCGACATGTCCTCGATCAGCCCGATCGAGACCAAGGCGTTCGCGGAGAAGATCGCCGCGCTCGGCTGCGAGTATGTCGATGCCCCGGTCTCCGGCGGCGAGGTGGGGGCGAAGAACGCGGCGCTGACCATCATGGCCGGCGGGACCGAGGCCGGCTTCGCCCGCGCGAAGCCGCTGTTCGAGGTGATGGGCAAGAACATCACCCATGTCGGCCCGGTGGGGGCGGGGCAGACCTGCAAGGTCGCCAACCAGATCATCGTCGCGCTGAACATCCAGGCGGTATCGGAGGCGCTGGTCTTCGCCGCCCGCGCCGGCGCCGACCCGGCCAAGGTGCGCCAGGCGATCTCGGGCGGGTTCGCCGCCTCGCGCATCCTGGAGCTGCACGCCGAGCGCATGATCCAGGGCACGTTCGATCCGGGGTTCCGTATCCGGCTGCACCAGAAGGATTTGAATCTGGCGCTGGCCTCGGCCCGGGCGCTCAACCTGTCGCTGCCCAACACCGCGATCGCCCAGCAGCTGATGTCCTCCTGCGCGGCGCATGGCGAGGGCGAGCAGGACCATTCGGCGCTGATCAAGGCGATCGAACGGCTGGGTCATTTCTCGATCCGGGACGGCAAATAACCGGGTTCTGAGCGCGGCGCCGCCGGGAGAGACGGGTCGCACCGGGTGCGATTGTCCATTGCCAGCGCGCCTGCGGATGGTTAAGGTGGCGGGCCATGGCCCGGCGGTCACGCCGGGCGTCGCTACAACCATCGGGACAGGGCTCGGCGATGTCGATGCGCTTCAATGAAATCGGCCAGCAGCTGCGTGCCTTCCGGCTGGAATCCGGGATGCGCGCGGAGGAAATCGCGGCTCGACTCGGCGTCTCCCGCGCCGCGCTCTATCGCTACGAAAAAGGCGATGTCATCAAGCTCGACACCATCAAGCGCCTGGCCGAGCTGCTGAAAATCTCGCCGCTGTCGCTGCTGGGCATCGGCATCGAGTACTATAGTCGCGCGGTGGGCTATTTCGAGCGGCTGCGCCAGCTCGAGGAAGCCACCGACCAGATCCTGGAGATCCTGGGGCCGCTCAACTACCTCACCACCTCCGAGGCGGTGGATCTGGCGCTGGCCGAGGCGTTCGACGAGTTGGCCGAGCGCGCGGGCGCCGAGCGCGCCGCCATGCACAGCCAGGGCGAACAGGTGCTGGGCGTGCTGGCCGCGCGCAAGCGGCTCTATCAGCTGCGCCGGCCGAACATCATCTGCATGGTGAGCATCACCGACGTGCGCCGGCTGCTCGAACAGGGCATCACCGGCGGCATGGCGGTCTCCGACCGGGTGCGGCGGATCGGCCGGCAGGTGGCGGCCACCGAGATCGAGAACATGGCCGCGCTGATGGAGGCCGAGCCGATGGGGCTGCAATTCGGCCTGCTCGCCGGCGCCGAACCCACCACCCGCTTCACCCTGCTGCGCGGACGCGAGAAAGTGACCCTGGCGATCAACCCGTTCCGCCCGGAAACCACGCCGGGCGCGCCCACCGGGGTGGCGATGGTGACCAGCGCCGATGACGCGGTGAGCGCCCATCAGCGGGTCGCCGAAAGCGCCTGGCGCGACGCGCTGAAAGGGGCCGCCGGTGCGGCGCGGTTGCGGGAGCTGGCGGCCGCCGCGGCGGGCTGACGGCGAACCGGGCCCTGTCGTCAATCGAGCCAGATCGCGCTTGCGGCGAGGTTGACGGCCGCCAGAAAGCTCCGCGCGGTTCAACCTACCGGGCGGCTGTTCTGCCCAGCTTCCTGGGGCCACGGCTGACTGGACATCCTGGCTCGCGATCGCGGTTGCCTCAGGTGGCGCAGGACGCTCGGCCGCCTCATCCCGGCGGGGGCGTCCGACCAAGATCCCGGCTGCCCGTGGCGACGATCGCATCTTCCAGCATATCCAGCCGGTCCTGTCCCCAGAACAGTTCGCCGTTGAAGTGATAGAAAGGCGAGCCGAACACCCCGGCATCGAGCGCGCGCTCGGTATTCGCGCGATAGGCCGCGCGCACGGATTCCAGGCCCGCCTCCCCCAGCAGTTCCGCCGCGCCGAGCCCCTGCGCCGACGCGATCTCGGCCAGCGTCCCGGGTTGCGCGAGGTCGCGGTCCTCCGCCCACACCGCCCGCATCATCGCGTTCACCAAACCGGCCACGGCAAGGCCGCGGTTCTGCGCGGCGATCACCATGCAGGAGGCAAGATCGATGTCGGTGGGAAAGAACCTGGGCTCGATATTGACGGCGATACCAAGCTTGGTCCGCCAGCGCTTCAACTCGGCGATGCGATACGCCTGCCGCTGCCACGCGCGGTTCTGCAGCGTCAGGCCGCCACTCCTCGCATACACGTCCGGCAGCCGCAGCGGGATATGGTGGACGGCAAGATCGTGCCGAACCGCCAGCTGCGCGAACCGCACGCCGCCGAGATAGGCCCAGTCGGAGAGCAGCCAGAAATAGTAGTCGATGCTGCGCGGCGCGCTCGTGCTCATGATCGGCTCCTCGTTGGCGGCGGCGGCGCCCATGGTTTGAAACGATCATCGCCAGGATCCTGGCTGACGGCAAGCCCGGTCGGAATCCGCCAATCCCCGCCCACCGCCCCGCGATCTGGACGATTATCGGCCGGTGATCCGTGCCGGCGAAACCTACACGCGTGATCGCAACCTGACCAAGGCCGAGGCGCTCGGCGACTGGTTCGGCTACGACAAGGAATCCTCCGTCGCCGCGGATGCGGGCCCGATCCTCGGCACCTACGCTCCGCGCACGAACCAGGCCGGTGGCGGGGCCCATGTCTGCGACTGCGGCTACATGCCCGCCACCGGCGCCACCGGGGCGAGCATCGCGCGCGCGGTCCGGCTGTGGCAGGCAATGGGCTTCGCCACCGTCGGCCGCCTGCCAGCCGCCTTCCATCACCCGAGCCTGGGCGACGTCGATGCGCTGGTGATGTTCCGTCCGCTATGAACCATCACGCGAGGGGGCTGCGAGAGTGAGCCTTGCCGTCAATCGAGCCCAATCGCGGTTGCGGCGAGTTCGATGCCGGCGAGGAAGTTCCGGGCGGTCTTGTCGTAGCGGGTCGCGATGGCCCGGAACTGCTCGGGGCTGGCTCAGATCATGGGCCTCGCCTCCGCTCGGGAAGCAGGCGGTCGGATCGCCCAGAGTACCGACAAGGGCATGGATCTCGATACACCCACCGCGCGAACGGCCGATCGTCCGGTCAGCACCGATTCATTTAGCTCCCGGCGCTATGCTGGTATGTGCGCTCGATGGTGCTGTCGAACGTCGCAGATTCGGTGCCAGCCTCCGCCCCGAGGGCCCGGAACACGCGGTGCCAGACGCCGATTTGGCCCAGCGGCTGAACCGCCGATGCACGTTGTTCCACTCGCCCAGGCGGTCCGGCAGACGGCGCCACGGGATGCCGGCGCGGTCGCGATACCGCGCCGCCGCGATAAACAGGCGGGTGTCCGCCACGATCACGCCGCCCTGCCCTCCCACCCTGCAAGCAGGTTCTTGATCCGCTCCCATTGATCGTCGCGGAGCCGGTGGCGGCGCATCGGCCAGCCAGCCAAATCCGCGTAGGCGTGATTGACGTCAGAGCATCACCGGAGGGCGCCTCATACCGGCGGCGCGAAGCGATGCCCCGTCGCGCGGACGACGCGTCGCCGCCACGCCAGCCCTGCGCGCGATACGGTCGGCCGAAGGGGCCGGCCGTATCAATCCTGAAGCGCCCACTCCTTCGCCACCGCCGCGCGCCGGGCCCGCAGCCGCACCGCCCGCGCGGCGGCGGCGGCTTCCAGCACCAGCCGCACCCCTAACGGGCAGACCTCGGCCAGGGCCCAGCCCGCCGCCCCCGCGCCCCAGGCGAGCGCCAGCACCAGCGGCCCCCCCACCACCGCCCAGGCGGCATCCAGCCCGTGCCCGCCGGCCCAGAAGGCGCGCACCGGGGCGACGCAGGCAGCCGCGTTGCACAGCGCCACGCTGCGCAGCACCGGCCGCCCGGCGGCGCGATCCAGCGCCAGCGCCACCCAGGACGGCGCGCCCAGCACCCCCCCCAGCACCGCGAAGCCGGGCGCCATCGCCACCAGCGCCCCGCAGGCCAAACCCTGGACCCAGGCCAGCGACCGCCCCGGCGCCTCGGTGCGCGGGGCCGTCGGGCGCTCCTTGGGTTTCGCTTTCCTAGCCAAACAGGGCCATCCCCAGCACCGTGGTCAGCGCGGCGATGCCGAGCCCCACCGCCAGCTCCTGCCCCAGCCGGCGGGCGGAGGCCGCACGCCCGGCGCCGCCCTCGGCCAGCGCCGCCAGGGCCGCGTCCAGCTGCGCGCATTCGGCGCTGGCGGCGGCATAGCCGGTCGCATCCGCGGCCAGCGCGCTAGGGTCGCGCAGCGCGGCCAGCATCGGCGCCAGCATTCCCGCGGTTGCGAGCTGGTCCAGCTGCGCGGCCAGCGCGACCCGGCGCGCCGGATTGCGCCATTCGGACGGGCGCGGGGCGGCGAGGGCGGCGAGCCAGCCGGCCAACGCCGGCAGCGGCACCGGGTGCAGCCGCGCCTGCAACCGGGCCAGCAATTCCAGCTGGGTCTCCGGCGTCGGCGCGCCATCGGCGCCCAGCGTCTCCGGCGGCGGCGCCGCGCCCAGCTCCTGGCGGGCGGCGATGAACGCCAGCATCTCGCGGTCCACCGGCCCCGCCGCCGAGCGGGACGGCGCCGCGGCCGCGGCCTCCAGCGCGGCGGGCAGCGCGGCCAGCTGCGCCACCGCCTGCCCCGCCACCGCCGGGCTGGCGCAGGGCAGCAGCCGGTTGAGCTCGTAGATCAGCCGCCGCATTCCGCCCGCCGCGCCGGGCTGGGTCAGGTAGCCGCGCCACAGCCGCGCCTCGGCCCGGCGCGGCAGCGGATCCGCCCGCTGCGCCCGCGCCTCGCCCCAGGCGGCCACCGTCTCGGCCGCCACCATCGCCCCCAGCGCGCGCTGGCGATCGGGCGGGGCGGAAGCCAGCGCCGGGCCCAGCCCGTCCGGCCACAGCGCCATCCCCTGCCAGGTGAGCGGGGCCAGCGGATCGAGAATCGCCACCGCCCGGGCGAGCAGCAGCGCCTCGGCGGCCGAGCTCGCCTCGGCCGGCGGGAGGGCGCGCAGATGCAGCTGTTCCTCGAGGCGCATCGCCAGCGCGGAGTCGCCCAGCTCCCGCCGCAGCCACAGATCGGTGGCACCGGAGCGCAGCGCGCGCAGCCCGGCCTCCGGCGCGGTGGCGATGGCGTAGGCCAGGCTGCGCGCATCGCCCACCGGCTCGGCGCCCACGCGCAACCCATGGGCGGCGCGGCGCGGCGGGCGGGCGGCCAGGCGCCGGGCCCGCGCGGCCATCGGGTCGGCCAGCAGCGCGGCGGGCGGGCGGTGGTCCGGGTCCTCGGCCAGCATCCCGCGCAGCAGGTCCGACAGCAGCGCCGGCAGGCGGCGGCCGGCGGTCAGCGCGTCGAAACTGCCATGGGCGAGCTTGGCGCGGATCATCGCGTCCGGGCTCAGCCCGATCAGCGGCGCCTCGCCGAGGGCGAGACAAAGCAGCAGCACGCCGAGCGCATAGACATCGTCGGCCGGGTGGCCGTCGCCGCGGCCTTCGGCCAGGCACATGGCGACATAGGGGGGTTCGGCGATGGCGGGCTGGTGCATCGCCGGCGGCGCTGCCCAGGCGGCACCCAGGGTGACCGGCTGGCCGGGGGCGGGGCGGAAGACGTTGTCGGGGCGGATGGCGCGATGGGTCAGCCCCAGCGCGGCGAGCGCGGCGAGCGCGGCGGCGGCCGGGCGCAGCACCTGGTCCAGCAGCGCCGCCTCCGGCCAGGGGCCCGGGGTTTCCGCCAGTGCCGGGCCGGGCGGGGCGCGGCAGATGACATATTGCCCCCGAGCCCCCGGCGCCGGGCCGGGCGCGGTGGCGAGGCCCAGCGGCAGCAGCAGCGATTCGATCGGCTTGCCCGGCAGGTCCGCGAGCGGGCGCGCGCGGGGGGAGAGGCCAGCCGGCACCGCGAGCGCCATCAGCCCGGGGCCGGTGGCGCGCCGGTCGATGGCCGCACAGGCGGGCAGGCCGCCGCCGGCGCCCGGGAGCGGGCGCGCGGGATCGACGGCGATGGCGTCGGGAAGGGCGGCCATGGCGGGAGGATGGGGGGAAAAGGTTGCCGAAACGGCAACGGCGGAAGGCGACGCCCCTGCCGCTTTCCGCCGGACCGGCTAAACTGCCGCCGATCCGGCCGCAGAGGAGGCCCAGGCGTGACCGTGCCGTGGCTCGACATCCGCTTCGGCCAGGACGGCAACGAGCAAACCCATCTCGGCCCCGGCTGGTCCGGCCCCGAGGCCGGCTATCGCTGGGCCGAGGGCGCGGAAAGCGAGTTCTGGCTGGAAAACCCCGGCGATGCCACGGATTGGGGGCTCGAACTCACGCTCAACCCCTATGTCCACCCGCCGGCGCTGGCGGCGCAGCGGTTCGAGGTGCTGGCGCGCGGCAACCGGATCGGCAGCGCCGCGTTCGGCGACCTCCGCACCCTGGCCTTCCGCATCCCCGCCGCCGTGCTGTCCGCCCCGGGGCCGGTGCGGCTGGTCTTCCGCCACCCGGACGCCACCCCGCCCACCGGCTTCGGCCACCCCGACGATACCCGCCGCCTGGGGTTCTGCTTCCGCGGCCTGCGGCTGATGGCGCTGCCCGCCCTCGGCACCCCGGCCCGCCTGCCGCCGGGTGAGCCGGTGCGGCCAGAGGATCTCGCCCACCTGACCGGCCTGCCGGCGGAACGTTTCCTGCTGCGGTTCGAGAGCCTGGGGGACAATTGCGAATTCGGCCTGGTGCAGCGCCGCTGCGGGGCGGAGCCGCTCGGCCTGCTGCGCTGGTCTGCCATTTCCGCGGCGGAGCTGGTGCGGGGCCTCGATGCCGGCTTCCAGGGGATCGGCGAGCCCGCCAACATGACCTACCGTATCGAGGGCGGCGGCCATCCCGAATACCTGATCCACGATCGCGCCTATGCGCTGACCTTCCACACCTTCCTCAACCCCACCGACGTGGCGGAACCGGAGCTGATCCCGCGTCAGGCCACCCGCCTGCGCTTCCTGCGCCGCAAGCTGCTCGAGGATCTGGCCGAGGGCCGCAAAATCTTCGTCATCAAGCGCAATGACGGCCTGTCCGAGCCGGAACTGCTGGCGGTGCTGGCCGCGCTGCGCCGCCACCACCCGCGCGCCCGGCTGCTGGGCGTGCTGCCGGCCGGGCCAGACCATCCGCCGGGTACCCTCCGGGTCACGCCGGAGGGGCTGATCTGCGGGTATATCGAGCACTTCGCCCCGCTCGCCTCGGCGCACGACGTGGCGCTGGAAACCTGGCTCGCGCTCTGCGTCCAGGCCGCGCGGGTGGCGGATGGCGGGTGAGCCGCTACTTCCCCTTCGCCGCCACCACCGCGATCAGATCGCCCACGCAGCGCAGCCCGTCCAGATCGCGGGTGGTGAAGCGCATCCCCCAGCGCTCCTCGGTCGCCATGATGATCTCGATCTGCTTGAAACTGTCCCACCCCGGCACGTCCTTGGCGGTCAGCGCCGGAATGAGGGCGATCTCGCGGCCGAAGACCTCGGCGAAAATCTCGGACAGCCCGGCGGTGATCTCGGTCTCGGTCGGCATCGCGGGCTATCCTTCCACAACTTCGATGAATGTCTCGGCCGGCTGAAAACCCGCCAGTTCCAGCACCGACCGGCTACCGCCGTCCGGCGTCTCCCCCACCGGGGCGAAGCCCAGCTTCGCGTAATGGTCCTTCACCATACCGTTCTTCTTCGTCGGCACATAGCGCCCCACCAGCCGCTTCGCCCCCAGCGCCGCCGCGCGCGCCGCCAGCAGATTGAGCGTGGTCGGCTCCACCTGCCGGCCCAGCACCCGGCAGGACATCAGCCAGGTGTCGATATCGCAATCCCCCTCGGCGTCCACCCGCCCGATCACGATCGCGATCACCCCGTTGTCGCCGAACCGGTCCAGCAGCCGCAGCTGCACGCCGAACGCGGCCGGATCGGCCATCACCGCGCGCACGTCCTCCTCGGTATAGCGCCGCGTGGTCAGGTTGAACTGGTTCGATTTGTTGATGAGCTGGACGATCCGCGCCATCCCCACCGCGTCGAACCCGCGCCAGATCAGCCGCATCTCGAGCCCGCGCAGATACCCCGCCAGATCGGTGGTCTGCTCCCGCAGCGCCTCGCGCGCCCGGTTCGCCCCGTAGAGCGCGGTCCGCTCCCGATCCTCCTCGGTGATGCTCAGGCTTTCGAAATACCCGCCCCCGACCAGGGCGGCGATCGATTGCTCGGGGTCGTCCGACGTCTCCGGCACCGCCACCATCGGCAGTTCCCGGCGCACCAGGTCCCGCTCCATCGGATTATCGTCGAGAAACACCAGCGCATCGAGGCCGATATTCAGCTCCCGCGCGATCCGCCGCAGATTATCCGGCTTCGGCCCCCAGTTCGCCACGAAGCAGGCGATATCCGCCTCCCGCAGCACCATGTCGGGGTGGCTGGCGAACGGCTCGCGCGCCACCGCCTCGTCGTTCTTGGAGCAGACCGCCAGGATCACCCCCCGCCCGGCCAGCCCGCGCGCGTGGCGTTGCAGCGCCACATACGCCTCCCCCGCGGCCGACCCCTGGCCGAGCACGATCCCCTCCATCCCGTCATCCCCGATCACCCCGCCCCAGAGCGTGTTATCGAGATCGAGCACCAGGCATTTCGCGCTGCGCCCGCGGATCGCCCCCAGCAGCCGCCCCACCAGCTCCCCATAGGCGGGCGCCGCGGCCGGCGCGATCTCCTGCTTGGCGAGGTGCCAGTAGGTCGGGTTGTACCACGCCCCCAGGCCCGCCTGCGCCGCCTCGGCATCCAGCGCCAGCACATGCGCCCCCTCGGCATCGGCCCGCGCCCGCAGCGCCGCGTTGAAGGCGGCGAGGAAGGCGGCGGGGGAATCGGCCAGCCGATGTTCGTTGGCGCCCAGCAGCGGCGGGGCCACCGGCAGCGCCGCCTGCTGGATCACCACCGCGCCCAGCGCGCGGGCCCGCGCCCACAGCCCCGCCAGCCGGTCGAGCAGCACGTCCACGCTGCCCGAAGCGGCCTCCCGCGCCAGGTGATGCGCATCGAGTGCCAGCAGCACCACCTGCGGCGCGAACTCCGCCAGCGCCGGGTCCGGCCCTTCCAGCGCCGCCTGATACTGCCCGTAATCGGGCTGCCACAGCGCGAGCGGGATGCCGCGCCGCAGGGCCGCCACGCGCAGGCCGGGCGCCAGATGCTCGGTGGTGGCCGAGCCGAGCAGGGCGAGGCGGACCGGCGCGGCCGGCGCGAAGGCCGGCGGGGTGGGGAAGCGGGCGGTGAGGGCCGCGTCCAGCGCGTTGGTCTGCAACGGGGAGAGGGCGTGGGTGGCGAGCGCGGTGAGCGCGTCCCACGCCGCGCGCGGGTCTTCCGGCAGGGCGGCGAGGCGGGCGCGGAACTCGGGCGGGGGAGGCGGGAGGTGGCGCATGGGGCGGGGTCCCGGGGAGTGCGGTGCAGCATGGCGGGCGCGATGGGCGGTGTCGAGGCACGGATGACAAGCGGCGCGGCGGGGTTATATAACGCGCTTGCCCGTGCGGAGGACGCGCCATGGACGCGGTGGACCCCCCAGCTGCCGAACATCCCGACCTGGCCGCCTTCGACGAGGCGGCCTATCTGCGCCTCTACCCCGACATCGGCGAGGCGATCGCCCGCGGCCACGCGCTCAGCGCGTGGGACCATTACCGCCGCCACGGCCGCGCCGAGGGCCGCCTGCCGAATGATTTCGACGCCGGCTTCTACCTGCGCGCCTACCCGCTGGCCGCCGCCGAGATCGCCGCCGGCCACGCCGCCGACGCCTTCGACCATTACCGCCGCCTGGGCCACGCCCGCGGCTTTCTGCCCAACCCCGCCGCCCCGCGCCCGGCCAACCCCGCCGCCCCCCCGCGCTTCGGCGGCCTGTGGCCCGACCTGCCGAACGCCGAGGACCTGATCGAAGGCAAGCTGGAAACCGGCCGCATCACGGAACGGGACGCCGAGCTGCTGCGGTTCTGGCGCGCCAACGGCTACGTGATTCTGCGCGGCGCGGCATCGGACGCGCAGGTCGCCGCCGCCGCCGCCGACCTCGACCATGCCTATGTCGGCGGCTTCCCGGACCTGTTGTTCGAGTGTCATCCGATCTCCCCCCAGCGGATCTTCTGGCAGCCGGAGGTGGCGCAGCACCCGGCCAAGGCGCTGGACATCCATCATTTCTCCCCCGCCACCCGGGCGTTGATGTTCTGCCCCGCCGTCACCCAGTTCCTGGGCCTGATCTTCGAGAGCCACGCCTTCGCCAGCCAGACGCTGGGCTTCCTGCGCGGCTCCGCGCAGGAGGGGCATCAGGACAGCGCCTATGTTCCCTATACCATCGGCCGCTGCTTCGCCGCGTCCTGGATCGCGCTGGAGGACGTGACCCTGGGCGCGGGGGAATTGTTCTATTACCCCGGCAGCCACCGCTTTCCGGATTACCTCTATGCCGGCGCCTACAAAAGCGTGCATGAGGCGATGCGGATGGATGCGCTGGCCGACCCGCGCGCCGCGGTTTCCCTGCATGTGGCGGGGCTGGAGGCGCGCGCCGCCGAATGGGGCCTGGAGAAGCGCCCCTTCGCGGCCCGGCGCGGCGATGCGCTGATCTGGCACGCCGACCTGGTGCATGGCGGCAATCCGGTCTCGGCCGAGGTGACGCGCAAGAGCCTGGTCACGCATTATTGCCCGAAGCGGCTGGCGCCTTTGTTCGCGGAAGGGGTGGATCTAGGGGTGCGGGAGCGGAACGGGCACCTGCACACGACCGGGCATTACCCGGGCCTGCCCGCTTCGGTTTGATCGGGCGGGGACGGATGCCAGGTGAAATCAAGCCGCCGCCCGAAGGCTGCGACGTCCACTGGCCCTATCGCGCCGATCCGCCGCAGCGGCTGAAGCGCCAGGACGGCATGTTCGCGCGCTACCTGGAGCGCGGCGGTCTGGCCCGCCCGCATGAGGACGTCGCCGGATTTCTTGCCGCCGAGCCGGGCAATGCCGGCGATATGGCGCGATTCTATTTCTTCTGCCTCATTCTCGACCAGCTTGCCAAGGAGGACGTGCCGGGCGAGTTCCTGGAATTGGGCACCTACAAGGGTGGCACCGCCACCGTGCTGGCAACCATGGCGCGCAAGCTGGGCCGGACGCTTTACGTGCTGGACACGTTCGAGGGCTTCGCCGCCGCCGATCTGGCCGGCATCGACGCCGACAAGCAAATGGAATTCGCCGATACCTCGCTGGAATCGGTGCGGAGTCTGGTTGGCGGCGAAAGTGTCGTGTTCGTGAAGGGGTATTTTCCCGCCACCGCCGCCAACCTGCCGCCCGGCGCACGCTATGCGCTGGTGCATATCGATTGCGACCTCTATGCGCCCATCAAGGCGGCGCTGGACTATTTCTACCCCCGCATGTCCCCCGGCGGCTTCATCATCGTGCATGACTACTCCAGCCTGCATTGGGACGGGGCGGAGCGCGCGGTGGATGAGTTCTTCGCCGACAAGCCCGAATCCCTGATTCCCCTGACCGATGGCGCCGGCAGCGTGGTCACGCGCAAGGCCCGCGCCAAGCCGGCGGGGCAGGCGCCGGTTTATGGCATGTGGCAGTCCGCCGCCCATGGCGGGCTTTCGGACTGGCTGGGTGCCGGGTGGAGTGCCGCCGAGGACTGGGGCGTATGGGGAATCGGCCCGGCGCACACGCTGCTGATCCCAGTGCTTGTGGAGCCGGAACGAGACCTGAGCCTGAGCCTCGATGTCCATGCCTCCTTGCTGGGGGCGCGGACCACGCAAGAGGTGGACGTACTGGCCGGCGGCGAGCTCATTGCGACCTGGCGATTTACGGCGGCCGAGAACCGTGCGGTTCGTTCCGTGCGTGTGCCGGCACGGACCATGTTGGCGGAAGGGGGCGGGCAGCTGGCGGTGGAACTACGGCCGCGCGATTTGCGGACCCCGGTGGCGTTGAACCCGGCCACGCCGGAGCGCCGACCGCTGGGGGTGGCGCTGCATCGGATACGGACAGGGAGCGTCTGACCCGCCTCAGACGGTGACCGACCACAATGCGTACGCGGCCCTGCATACCGCAAGCCAGGATGCCGTGGCGGGCGCAGCGGACAACTGACCAGAAGGCGACATCTTGAAGCGATCCATATAGCCCATCAACAGACCCGGAGCGGCCTGTTCCACCGTTCCATTCGGATGCGACGCATCAGCGAGTTGGACGTATAGCAGCGTGTTCTTACCATAAGCCCGCATGGCGCGGTGCAACCGGTCGAGTTCTTCGGCGCTCAGCGCGCGATCGGTCAGCCGATAGACGAAAATCTTACTGCCTCGCTCCAGATCCTCGACGAACTTGCGGGTCAGGAACGTGAGCCGTCGGCAGGCAGAGGCGTACATGGCATCGAACGCCATTTCGTCCTCGTAGATGAAGGCACGCATGAACATCATGTCGCCGCGGCGATCACGCGTGCAATATTCGCCGCGTCCGCCGCTCACGGCAGTCAGGAAAAGCTCGGTGTTTTCGGGGGCTCCGACACCCTCGAAACGATTCTCCAGGACCCGGACAAGCCCGTCATAGGGCATGTCCGCCCAACGCAGGAGGCCGAGCGGCTCGGCCCCGCAGTCGCGCTGGAAAATGCCGAATTCGCATCCCAGCGCGCGCCCGCCCAGACTCTCGAACTGCATCGCCAGATCGCGCACGCCGCTGTCGATACTGTCGGGATCGGGCTTCGGGGCGGGGGCGAACTGCGCGACGAGCGCCGACTCCGCGGCCGGATCGGTCTCCATCAACCGGATACGTGCCTCATAAAGCCGATGGCTGTAGTCTTTCGTCTCGGGGAAGCGCGTGGTCGCCTCGCCCCAGAGGCGCACGGCCTCGGGCCAGTCCTGCCGGCGTGCCGCGAGGTCGGCGCGCTCCGCCAATGGCGCGGCGGAATCGGGGAAGCGTTCCATCGCCGTTGCCAGCACCGCCTCGGCCGCCGCGCCATCTCCCGCCCGGGCCAGCGCGCGCGCATGTCCGGCGGCAACGTCGGGAGACAGCGGAAACCGAACCGCGGCGTCCTGATAACGGGAGGCAGCGGTGGCGGCGTCATCGCGATCGAGCGCGGCCTCGGCGAAAGCCAGCGCCAGGGCGAGGCTTTCCGGCATGACGGCGGCGCCTTCGCCGGCCAGCGCCTCGGCCGCCGGCGGTTGGCCCGCTTCGCGCAGAAGGCGGATGCCGTGCAGATAGCCCGGCTCATAATCCGGAAACCGCTCCCGCACGCGGGCCATGCGCGCCAGCGCCTCCGGCCGGTTCTTGTCCTCTGCACGGATCGGAAAGACGGGTAGCAGCGCGTAATCCAGCGCGAGGCCGGGATGGTCCGGCAGCCGCGCCATGCCGAGGGCGAGAATCCTGTCCGCTTCCTGCTGCATGGACTGGTCGCGCGCGGTCAGCGCCGCGCCAAGCCAGGCATCGGGCTGATCGGGCCAGCGGTCGCGCAATAACGAAAACCGCAGCGTCGCGTCGGGCCAGTTGCGCTGCCGGTAGGCGAGCCAGCCATGCTCCATCGCGATCTCGGCCGCATGGGGCAGGCGGACCATGCCTTCCGCGAGCAAGATTTCGGCGTCCTGGTAGCGCCATTGTTCGGCAAGCGCGCGCGCGGGCTGGACATAGGCTTCCGCGTGGTCGGGGAAGCGGGCGCGCACCGTGGCCCACCGGGCGATGGCTTCCGGCCAGTCGCGGGCGACCTGCGCGCGCCAGGCATATTCGGTCAGCGGGTTGCGGCTGTCGGGGAAGCGCTCCATGGCTTGCAGCAGCAGGGCGTCCGCGGCGGGATGGTCGCCGCTTTCCCGGAGGACTCGTGCCTCCGAGGTATATACGTGTTCGATGTCTGGCAGGTTGGCGGGGGCGTCGGGCGGGGACGGGCGCAAAGCGGACTCCGCCGCCTCGGCCGCAGCCTGCCATTCCCTCGCATATGGCAGCCCGTGAGCCAACGTCAACGCGCGCTCCCAAGCGCCAGCCGCACCCGCGGCATCACCGAGCGCCTCGAGAATCTCGGCCAATAACCGATATGCGTGCGGGTTGGCGTCATGCAGGGCGAGGCCACGCCGGACCGCTTCCGCCGCGCCCCGAAGATCACCCACTGCGCGGAGTAGCCGGGCTGACTGTTCCCAGTAATAAGGATCGTTCGGCGCGAGCGATGCGGCTTGCCCCATCGCCGCTGCTGCCTCGGCAGTACGATCCTGGCGGGCGAGCAACTCGGCCATGCGTCTGTGGTATTCGGGTTGGCGGCTGTCGGCATTGATCGCACGGCGCACGAGCATTTCGGCGGCGGCGACGTCCCCGTCACGCGCCATCAGGACACCGGCCGCGCCGAACCAGCTCTGGGCCGTTCCGCGTGCCGCCGCAATTTCCACGGCCGCAGATGCAGCCGCGCCCGATTGCGTGGCCGCGGCCCGCTTGTGGATAACGATCATCCCTTTCGCAAACGCAACGCGGTCGATCTGATCAAAACAATTCCGGAGGTCAGGGGTTTCTGCTTCGGGAGCAAGCCACTGCCGGGCCTTGCCGAGGGCAAGAGCGGAGAAATAGTCCCACAGCGACAGCGCCGCCGATCCCTGATGATGGGCGCTGGTTGGGCCGAAATGCATGTAGGTGTCTTCGATTACGTATAAGCCTCCGGCTTCCAGAACAGGGAACAGAGCCAGAAACGTCACCTGGATATCGGACGCGATGTGGGACCCGTCGTCGATGATGACGCTGGGGCGGTATTTGCGGGCCAACTCTCCCAGGAACGCCGCGTCGCTTTGTGAGCCGATCTCGATAACGACCCGGTCTCCGGCAAGATCGCGGCAGTGGGGGGAAATATCCACGCCTACGATGCGCGCCAGGGGAAGCCAACCGGACCACATGCGAAGGGAGGCGCCACCGAATATCCCGATTTCCATCAGGTCGATCGGAAGGTTCTGATATGGCCGAAGTAACTCCTCGTAGGTTCGGAGGTAATCGTTTCCCAATGAGGATTTATCCGTACCCTCAAAGATCCCAAGCGAATCAAGATCCAGATCCCGAGAGTCGCAGGGCGTCAGCGCGTGGGATTTTGTCGTTGTAACCATATCATCCCCGATGGCGAGCACGATATTCCTCCCGTAACCGTTCTGCGTCAGCCGCCACGCCGGCATTCTCAAGCGCCTCGATCCCGTGCCGGTACCCGTCCTCCCGGTCAGGGAACGCAGCACGAACTGCCTCCCAACGCGCAGCCGCCTTGGGCCAGTCCTGGCGCAAATGGGCCACCAATGCATGTTCCACCAGAGGCCAGGATTCGTCCGGGAACTGCTCACAGGCCAAGGCAGCCACGTCTTCCGCTTCCGCAAGGCGGTTCAGGGTCCGCAGCAGCCGTAAAGCCTCAATATAGCCGCCCGGATCACCGGGAAACCGCCGACGTATATCGGCCCAGCCCCGTATTGCCTCCTCAACTTGCCCGGCATTGGCGGCGATGCGGGCCGCTACAACCCCTATGGCAGGCTCCAGGGGCCAAGCCGAACGTGCCTCTGCAAGGCACGTCAGTGCCTCGCCCGTCCGGCCCAACTGGTGCAGCGCGTTGGCCGCTCCAATCGGTCCTTCTGGATGGATGGCAGCCAGCTCCAACCAGCGCTGGAGGGCAATGGCCCAATCACCGTGCGCTTCAGCCAATCGTCCGCTTTCCAGCTTAATCGATACATCTTCTGGGAGAACCCCCATCGCCCGCCGCAGCATCGTGCCTGCTTGATCCAGCCGGCCGAGGCGACGCAGGCACGCAATCTCGGCCGCCCGAGGCAAGGGGCGGAGGGGGAAGCGCTTCCGCGCCATCGTCCAACGGCGCGCGGCTTCGGCCCAATCACCCCGCCGCTCCGCCACCGTGGCATACGCTTCGCCGTATTCCGGCCGTTGCGGGTATCGTCGCTTGCCAGTCGCGGCCAGGCTCTCCGCCTCGTTCAAGTCGCCGAGTGTCAACAGGGTGTCCAGTGTGTCCGGACTGGATTCCACATAGGCCGGGATGTGGCGCCGAGCGAGTTCCAGATAATGTCTAGCGCCCACGTTATCGCCGATCATGGCTGCCGCTTTCGCCTGGCTTAATGGGTTGGCTTCGTCCAGGGCAAGGAGGTCCCGCTCTACTGCAACCGAGCGGCGGAGGGCCGCCATGGCCCGCCGACGTTCCAGCCACACGCCGATCGGTCCGTCGCCGAACGGCCAGGTCATGCCCCGACAAGCCGGCCGTCACGCTCGCTGCCGCGGTCATGCCCGCCCCGCATCACGCGACTTCCGCTGCCTCGGCGGGCGGCTCCAGGTCATCTTGCATGGCGAGGCATGCACGGGGTGGTAGGCGGTCAGCGAGGATCGCCGCGTTCGCGCACACACAAAGCCAAGCTTCGAACGGAATCTCTGGCACATTCTCGGGGGGAGCAAACCGCGCCATCCGGCCGCAAAGAAAACCGGGATGCAGTTCCTCTACCAGGCCGGCGGGATGCGCCGAGTCCGCATAGGTCAGCCACAGGAACGGTGCGCGCGATTGTCGGCGGAACGCCAGATACAGAGGAATAACCTCGGCCAAGTCGCGCCGCCGATGCGTTTTGCAGACGAATATCTTCTCCCCGGAATCGAGGTCTTCCAGAAATTTACGTCGGAGGAATGCTATCTTTCGGGCCTCACGTGACCGCATCTGCTCCTCGGTCGCTTCACCCTCAAACACAAAGGTATGGTACAGAAGCCCATAGCGATCTTCCGCAATCATCCACTCAGTCTTCTCGATTTGTGGCTTTATGTGCTCAGCTTCGCCCAATCCGGCAAATCTCTGGTCCAGGCCCCGGACCATTGCCTCGGGACGGGCACTCGAAAATCGTAGCAATCCGAGCGGCTCCGCGCCGCAGACCCGCTGGAAGAACCCTAATTCGCAATTGTCTCCGAGACTTTCAAATAAAAGCGCAAGGCTCTGCTGGTTCAGACCAGTGAGCCGCTCCACTTGCCTGGCCAAGTCTTTGCTACTTCTGGTGGTCAGCAAGTTGCAGACCCGTCCAGTACCTCCCGGAACAGCTGCAGAAAGTGCATGGATTCTGACGGATTCGAAAGCAAACCCCAGGACTCTTGTGTCCCCGCTGTTGGTAACTTCAGCGGGAGCCTGCGCGTCCACATGGGCAAACGTTAGGACCAGGTGTGACTCTTCCTGAGGCGGGCCTGGGATGTACCACGCATACGTTCCGGCCTCCGTGATCTCGCTCAGTCCCGCTGACTGGCCGTTGGCACGGATTTCGAGGTGTTGTCGTTCTAGCCGCGGCGGTGCGATAAAGGGCGCCAGAGCCAGCTCGATAAAGAAGCCATGAGCTCCGGCCTCTGGTGGCAGCACCAGCGCACTTTCGTGCCCTATTGACCAAGTGAAACCATCCTCTGCGCTAGACCAGCCGTGAAGCTGATAAGGCTCAGCATTGCCCGCGGCGCCGAAGCGCAGTTCCGTCGTGGTGTGGGTCAGCAAGGGGATCGATTCTCCCTCATTTTGAGTCTGTAGAGCGAAATCCGTGGGCTCCCCTGGCGGATGCGCGTTCGGAAAGTCCTCCGACGGCGGCACGGACGGCACGCTTCGACGATTGGCGATAAATCGTCGTTCATCCAGCTGATAAAGCGCAGCGTCGTCCGGTGCCTTTGTTGGAACGGTCTCCGGATCGCTTGGCGGCACGCCATCGGGGGCTACCGTTGGCTTGATCCCCTCGGCAGCAGGCGGACCGGCCCCGTCATAGCCGTCGGCCTGCATGGGGAGCGGCCGTCCGTCGCCCGCGGTATTTTGTTCCGCCAGAACCTCGTCGAGTCTTTGCCGCGCCTCTAAGCTTTCTGGATCGCGCACTAGGGCCAGCCGATATTTTTCGGCCGCCTCTAGTGGGCGACCAAGAATCCGGAGCAAATTACCAATATGCACGTGCAACCGTGCCGGCTTCGAATCCCGCATGGCTGCTTGTTCCGCCGCGGCAAGCGCCGCTGGGATTTGTCCCATCCGGGTCAGAGCATGGGAGAGACCGGCCAACGGGCCCATCGCATCCGGGGCAAATGCCGCAGCGGCGCGAAAGCATTCGGCCGCCTCTTCTGGCCGGGCAGACTCCATGAGTACATGCCCAAGCCGCTCACGTAGAGCCGGATCGTTCGGCCGCTCGATGATCGCTGCCCACAATGACGCTGCGATATCCAATTCGGGATCCTTGCGCTGGCGAAGGTTCGCAAGATGAGTGACAATCTCCGAATTTTCGGGCGCTGCCGACGCTGCGATTTCCGCGGCTTGCAATGCCTCCTGCCACCGCTCCGCACGCAGCAACCCGTGGCTGAGAGCCATATGGAACCAGCCTCCGGCGGGGGAGATCGCAGCTGCCCGCCGTAGCGGCTCCAGCGCCTCCTCCACCCGGCCCCAGGCCATCAGTTCCGCGCCCAGCATGTTGTGCAGGCTCGCTGCGTCGGGCAGCAGCGCCAGCGCCTCCCGAAGCCAAGCCTCGGCCTGATCGCGCCGCCCCAGCTTCACTGCCATCGCCGCCCGAAGCCCGATGAAATGTTCGTCGAACGGATCAAGTTCCACCGCCCGTTCCGCCGCTTCCGCCGCTTCCGCGTAGCGCTCTGTCGCCGCTAGACTATGACCCAGGGCGTAGAACTGCCGCCCGTCCGCCGGGTCGGCCGCCACCCCGCGCCGACCCGCGGCGACAGCCTCATGCGGCCGGCCGCAGCGGCGCAGGGCCTCCGCGTAGCCGAACCACCCGCCGGCCGAGGCCGGACAGCGGATCAGCCCCTCCGCCAGCAGGGGCAACGCTTTCTCCGGCTGCTCGCCCGCCAGCGCGATCCCTTCGGCCAGCGCCCGGTTCCACTCATAGCGGGCATACCGCAACGCGTATTCCGCGAATGTCTGCGGGGCCTCGTCATGAAATCGGTAGCGCGTGTCCGGTACGGCCCAGCGCAGCCCGAAATGTCCCGCAACCGAGGGATGCACCGGCAACTCGTTCTTCGGAAACGGCGTCACCCGCAGCCGCTCCCGCAGCCGTCGCACTGCGCCGGGCTCCGCCCCCATACGCGCGAACACCTGCTCGGCAAACGCCAGCGTCAGCCGCAGATTGGGGTGATGCGGCGTACGGAACACCGGTTCGTCACGGAAATGCTCCTCGATCACCTCCGCCAGATGATACCCACACGCCGCGTCGCGCGCCCGTTGCCGATCCATCACAATCTCGCGCAGCCGATCCAGGTTGCGCACGCTGTTCACGTCCAGCGCCAGATAGGCAGCCGCCGCGTCCTCGGGCGCTTCCCCGCGCTCCAGCACGCGGTTGAGCCAGCTATCGCCGATCTCCCCGTCATACGGCCCGCCGTGCAGGAACCACAGCGACTCGTTCCGCGGATGCGGCGCCCCGGCGAATGGCCACACGAACCCACCGCCCAGCAGCGGCACGAACAGCCGTTCCGCCTCGGCCCGAATACCGTCCAGTTCGGCCCTGGGCGCCACGTCCATCCGCTGTTCCACGATCAGGTCGGCCGCTTCCAGCGTCGCGGCCCGCTCCGGGGTCAGGTCCTCATACCCGGGCACATAATCCACCCGCTCGTCATCGCGTCCGGCAAACCGACTGTACAGTTGCCCCAACGCCTCCACTTGGCAGTTGCCCACGAACACAACCCGGCGCATCCACCACCTCCGATCCTGCCTATTCTCACGTCCCGTCGTGGCTTGTCCATCACCACGCCTCACCCCACGGTCACCCTCGCCTTGCCCCCCGAATGCCCGGAAACCCGCCGGACCCGCCCGCCCGCGCCGTACGCCCTTCGTAGCCCGGCCCTGCCCGGCATCCACGCCCTCCCCGCCCGACCCGCGCTATACTCGCCCCGTGCCCCACCTCACCCTCATCGCCGGCGAAGCCTCGGGCGACGCGCTCGGCGCCCGCCTCATCGCCGCGCTGCGCGCCCGCCGCCCC
>JAKBCO010000115.1 GCA_021807785.1 Pseudomonadota bacterium | reverse complement strand
CGTGCCGCGGCGGAAGCCACCATCGCCGCGGCGATCTCGGCGGCGAAGCCGAAAGGGTAGGGAAGGCCAGAGGGCGCTGCCCCCTGGACCCCCGCCAGGGGGATGGCCCCCTGGACCGCCATGAGTTTTGGTTCGGAATGGGAGGGGTGGGGGATTCAGTGGGGCAGCGCCCCCTGGCCTTTCTACCCCTCCAGCCGCACCCGCCGCGTCAGCCGCAGCGGCGTGCCGGGGGCGGTTTCCGTGAACACCGCGATGTCACGCAGCTCGGGTGCCTCGTCGAGAGCGGAGGCCAGGAAGTTTTCCGCCTTGTTTCGCCATGACCGGCGGTCCGGTTCGGCCAGCGGGCCGGTCAGCGTCATATGGAACGACCACGTTCCGAACGCGTACGGATACCCCCAACGCTCCAGCATCCGCGCTTCCACCGGGGTCAGGCCGGCGCGGAGCCGTCGGGCCGTTTCCGCCGCGTCCGGCGGGGCGCGCAGCGAATCGGGCCAGGCCATCGCCAGGTCCGCCAGCGCTTGCAGGCGCGGGCAGGGCGCGGTTTCCCGCAGCGCGAGGAAGGCGCCGAGCTCGGCCACCGCGAGGCGTGGCAGGGTGAACGGCGCGATGGCGCCGGCCAGCGCCTCAATCGCGGCCATCGCAGCTTCGATGGTGACCCCCGCCGCGAGGCGGAACGGCGGTTTCAGCGTTGCGTGGAACCCGTAGCGGCGCGGCTCGGCGGTGACGGCGGCGATGTCCGGCAGATCGGGTTGCCCGCAAGCGGTGCCGGTCTCGGCGTCGCGCCCCAGCCAGGCGCAGCCGGCCCGCCACAGCGCGCTGTCCGCGGCGGGGGCGAAGAACAGCCCGATACGCGGCGACGGCGTCATCCCGCCCGTGCCTGGGCCCGCCGCGCCAGGGTCAGAAAAGCGTGGCGCACCAGCGTCTGGTCGGGCGCACCGGTGCGCTTGCAGGCGCGCTCGGCCTCGGCGAGGCCGCCCATCGCCGCCCGCAGCGCCGGCTCGGGCCAGTTCGCCAGGGCACGGGCGAAGGCGTCCAGCCGGCGGAAGAACACCGGCGGACGGGCGCCGCGCGCCGCCTCGGCCGGGGATTGGCCGGCGGCCACCGCGAGCCGCGCCCGGTGCAGGCGTTGCAGGTGCAACAGCCCCGCCCGCAGCGCGCCCACCGGCGTGGCGTCCTCGGCCAGCGCCAGTTCCAGCGCCCGGTCGGTACGCGCCACGTCGCCGGCGGTGGCGGCGAACAGCGCGTCATCCAGCGACAGCCCGGACAGGTCCCCCACCGACTCCATCGCCGCCGCCAGGTCCACCCGTCCGGCCGGGCCGGCATAGAGCGCCAGTTTCTCGAGCTCGGCGCGGGTCAGCGCCCGATCGGCGCCCAGATGCTGGGTCAGCCAAGCGGCGGCCTCGGCATCCGCCCTCACCCCGGCGGCGGCGAGAGTTTCGCGGATGGTCTCGGCCAGGCTGCGCCCGTCATCGGGATAGCAGCCGATGGCGGCCCCGTCGGGCGCCGCTTCCAGCATCCCGCGCAGGGTGGTGCGCGCCGGCAGCCCGCCGCCTTCCAACACCACCAGCGCCGGCGCGGGGGACGCCAGCACGGCGGCGACCGCGGCTTGGGTGTCCTTGGTGTCGCTCACCTCCCGCACCCGCACCGCCCGCCGCCCGCCGGTCAGCGGCAGGCTGGCGGCCTCGTCGGGCAAGCTGGCGATCCGGTCGCGGTCGAGCTCGACCACCCGGAACGGATCGTCGGTGGATCCGGCGGCGGCGGCCACCAGGGCGGCGGCGCGCTCGCGGATCTGGCCCAGGTCCTCGCCATACAGCAGCACCACGCGGCAGGCGCCGGGGTCGCGCAGGAACCCGGCAACCGCGCGGGCCTCCAGCTTCATCGCGCCGCCCGGTCGGCGCGGTGGCGGAAGAAGATCGCCAGCCGGGTGGTGATCTGCTCGGCGATGGCGCGCGCCAGCCGCCGGTAGGCGGCGTTGCTGCCGAGCTGGGAAGCGAAATACTGCTCGTCGAACTGATCGACCCCATCCATCGCCTGCGCCGAGCCGGTGGTCACCGTCGTGTGGCCGGGGTCGTGGCGGGCCAGGATCCAGGTGGCGCCCGCGATCAGCTGCACCCTTGTGGCGACGGTGGAGGGCAGGATGCCCTCGTTGGACCCGGTGACCCAGTAGGAGACACGCAGCGTGTAGCGTCGCGGCGTGGTGTCATTGGCCCCGTGGAAGCGCCGCTGCAACGCCTGGCGCAGCAGCTGGCCCGGCCGGTCCGGGATCAGCGCCACATGGATGCGCGCCAGGTTGCGCGGGGCCGGTCCCGGCGCGCCCCCGGCGGCGCCCATATAGACCGGCCGGAACCCGCAGCCGGCGAGCAGCAGCGGCAGCGCGAACGCCAGGGCCGGTGCGCGCCTCATTCCGCGACCACGAAATTCACGATCCGGTCCGGCACGTGGATTTCCTTGACCACGCGGCCCGATTCCAGGGCGCGGGCGACGTTCGGATCGCGCCGCGCCGCCGCCAGCGCCGCGGCGCGATCGGCCCCGGGCGGCAGCGCCACCGAGCCGCGCAGCTTGCCGTTCACCTGCACCGCGACGGTGACGGTCTCGGCGACCAGCAAGGCGGGGTCGGCCTCCGGCCAGGGGCGTTCGGCCACCAGCTTGCCCGCGGCGGCCAGCCGGGCGCCGAGTTCCTCCGCCAGATGCGGCATCATCGGCGCGGCGAGGCGGATCAGGATATCGGCGGCCTCCCGCCGCGCCGCGGCCAGTCCCGGCTGGTCGGCGGCGCGTTCCGCCTCGGCCAGCGCGTTGGCGGCTTCGTGGATGCGGGCGACGGCGACGTTGAAGGCGAAGCTCTCCAGCGCCTCGGTCACCGCCGCGATGGCGCGATGCGCGGCCCGGCGCAGCGCCAGCGCGGCCGGCCCCGGGTCCGCGGCGGGGGGGGCGGCCGGCAGGGCGGCGATCGGTGCGATCAGCCGGAACAGGCGCTGGGTGAACCGGAACGCGCCGGTGACGCCGGCCTCGGTCCACTCCATGTCGCGCTCGGGCGGGTTGTCGGCCAGGATGAACCAGCGCGCGGTATCGGCCCCATAGCGGTCGATGATGGCGCCGGGATCGACGGTGTTGCGGCGCGACTTGCTCATCGCCTCGACCCGGCCGACGCTGACCGGGGCCGCGTCGGTGCGCCGGCGCGCGCTGCCGTCAGGCAGTTTCTCCACCTCCTCCGGGTAGAGCCAGGCGCCGTCGGCGGCGCGGTAGCTCTCATGCGTGACCATGCCCTGGGTGAACAGCCCGGCGAAGGGTTCGGCGACGGCGAGATGGCCGGTGTCGCGCATGGCGCGGGTGAAGAAGCGGGAATAGAGCAGGTGCAGGATCGCGTGCTCGATGCCGCCGATATACTGATCGACCGGCAGCCAATGATCCGCCGCCGCGCGGTCCACCGGCGCCGTCGCGCCGGGGCTGCAATAGCGGGCGAAATACCAGGAACTGTCCACGAAGGTATCGAAGGTGTCGGTCTCGCGGTGGGCGGCGCGGCCGCAGGCGGGGCAGGGGACGTGCTTCCAGGTCGGGTGGTGGTCCAGCGGGTTGCCGGGGCGATCGAAGCGCACGTCCTCGGGCAGGGTGACGGGCAGCTGGTCGTCCGGCACCGGCATCACGCCGCAGGCCTCGCAATGGATCACCGGGATCGGGCAGCCCCAGTAGCGCTGGCGGGACACGCCCCAGTCGCGCAGCCGCCAGTTCACCTCGCCCTTGCCCTGGCCGCCGCGTTCCAGCGCGGCAATGGCTGCGCGCTTGGCCGCGTCCACCGCCAACCCGTCGAGGAAGCCCGAGTTGAACGCGGCCCCCGGGCCGGTATAGGCGGTCTCGCCGATGGCAAACCCGTCCGCCGTTTCCCCCGGCGGCAGCACCACCGGTCGCACCGGCAGCCCATATTTGCGGGCGAAATCGAGGTCGCGCTGGTCATGCGCCGGGCAGCCGAAGATCGCCCCGGTGCCGTATTCCATCAGCACGAAATTGGCGATCCAGACCGGGAAGCTGACGCCCTCCAGGAACGGGTGGGCGACCCGCAGCCCGGTGTCGTAGCCTTGCTTCTCGGCGGTCTCGATCGCCGCCTCGCTGGTGCCCAGCCGGCGGCAGGCGGCGATGAACGCCCCCGCCGCCGGATCCCGCGCCGCCACCGCGGTGGCCAGCGGATGGTCGGGGGCCAGGGCGAGGAACGACATGCCGAACAGCGTGTCGGGGCGGGTGGTATAGACCTCGACCGCATCGATGCCGGCTTCCGGGGCGAGCAGCGGGAAAGCGAGGCGCGCGCCCTCGCTGCGGCCGATCCATTTCGCCTGCATGATGCGCACCCGCTCCGGCCAGCGCGCCATGCCGGCCAGCGCGTCCAGCAGTTCGGGCGCATACTGGGTGATCCGCAGGTTCCACTGCGCCAGCTGCTTCTTCTCCACCAGCGCGCCGGAGCGCCAGCCGCGGCCGTCGATCACCTGTTCGTTGGCGAGCACGGTGCCATCGACCGGGTCCCAGTTGACCGCGCTTTCGCGCCGGTAGGCGAGGCCGGCGCGCAGGAAATCGAGAAACAGCTTCTGCTGGTGGCCGTAATAGGCGGGATCGCAGGTGGCGAACTCGCGCGCCCAGTCGAGCGAGAGGCCCATGCGGCGCAGTTCCGCGCGCATGGCGGCGATGTTGTCGTGGGTCCAACGCGCCGGGTGGATGCCGCGCTCGCGGGCGGCGTTCTCGGCCGGCAGGCCGAACGCGTCCCAGCCCATCGGGTGCATCACCGCGAAGCCGCGGGCGCGCTTGTAGCGCGCGACCACGTCGCCCAGGGTATAGTTGCGGACATGGCCCATGTGGATCTTCCCCGAGGGGTAGGGGAACATCTCGAGCACGTAGTATTTCGCCCGGGGGGAGGCGGGGGCGTCGGCGGGGATGTCGGGCACGGCGAAGCAGGCGCCGGCGTCCCAGGCGGCCTGCCAGCGTGGCTCGGCGGCGCGGAAATCGTAGGCGAGGTCGGTCGTATCGCTCATGGCGCCTGTATCGGGCGGCCCCGGTTGCGACGCAAGACGGGCGCGGGGCCGGCGGGCGCTCAGCGCACCTGATAGACCCCGTGATGCCGGTTGGTGGTATGCGGGCGCACCTCCGCCGGCCATCGGCCGCGCTCCACCGCCGCCTGCCATTGCGGGCTGGTCAGCACCGTCGGGTCGTCGATCTCGTAGATCGCGACATAGGCGGGCGCCGGCGCCGGCAAGTCCCGCACCTGCCCGGCCATGGCGAAGGCGGCGGCCTGCCCGCGCAGGCGCGAGACCGCGCGTACCCCGGGTACTTCCAGCAGGAACGGGACATGCTCGGTGTCATAGACCTCGTTGAAGAGCGCCTCCGCCTCCGGGGCGACATCCATGGCGACCATCAGCACGTAGCGGGATTGCAAGCTCATCGCGGCGGCCCTTCGGTGATCGGGGCAGGATCGCCCACGGCCGGCGGCGCGTCCAGCGCCCGTTCCCACTCCTCGCCCACCATCGTCACCCCGAACCCGTCATGGGTCTCCCGCGAGACCAGCCGGAATCCCTCCTCGGCATAGATCCGCCGCGCCGCCACCAGCACCTCCTGCGTCCAGAGCGTGATCCGCCGGTATCCCGCGGCGCGGGCGAAGCGCAGGGCCTCGCGCACCAGCATCCGCCCCAGGCCGCGACCGCGCGCGGCCGGCTCCACCAGCAACAGGCGGAGCCGCGCGAGGTCCTCGCCGGCGCGCACCACGAACACCGAGCCCAGGGGAACCCCGCCGGCGGCGGCGATCCACCCCGCCTCCCGCGCCGGATCGCTGTTGGCCAGGAAATCGCCGGCGACGCGGGCCACCAGCGCCTCGAACCGCGCGTCGAGCCCGTATTCGGCGGCGTAAAGCGCGCCATGGCGGGCGATCACCCAGCCGATATCCCCCGGCGCCGGCGGGCGCAGGACCACCGGCGCGGCCGGGGCGCGGGCGAGCCGGTCGGCGATCCGGTCCATCGCCGCGATCACCTCGGCCTGGGCGGCGTCCGGCAGCGGCGCCAGAAGCGCCTCGGCCTCCGCCGCGGCGGCGGCATTCAGCGGCGCGAAGGCGGCGCGCCCGGCCGGGGTGAGGCGCAGCGCGAGACGCCGGCGATCCTGCGCCACCGGGGCGCGGACCAGCAGGCCGGCGCCCTGGAACCGCGCCAGGATGCGGCTGAGATAGCCCGGATCCAACGCCAGCGCGGCGGCGATCTCGCCGGCGCTGGTGGTCTCGGCCTGGGCCAGTTCGAACAGCACCCGCGCCTCGGTCAGGCCGAACCCGCTGTCGTGCAGCCGGGGGCGCAACAGGCCGATGCGGGCGGTGTAGAAGCGGTTGAAGCGGCGCAAGGCGGCGATGCGGTCGGGATCGGTCATGGGTGACAAGGTCAAGGGTTCTGTTGACGGAGTCAAGCAATCGCCCGCGGCCTTGATCCGTGCCCGGGCCGCGGCCCTGGGGTTCGACGCCGTGGGTTTCACTCGCGCCACGCTGGACGCTCGCGCCCGCGACGGTCTCGCCGCGTTCCTGGCCGCCGGCGCCCAGGGCGAAATGGGCTGGATGGCAGCGCGCGTCGATGAGCGCGCCGATCCGCGCGCCCTGTGGCCGGAGGCGGCGAGCGTGATCGCGCTCGGCCTCTCCTACGCCCCGGAAGGCGATCCGCTGGCCAACCTGTCCCGCCCCGAGCGCGGCAATCTCTCGGTCTATGCGCGCAACCGCGACTATCATGACCTGCTGAAGGGCCGTGCCAAGCACCTGGCGCAGTTCATCGTTGCCCGCTTCGGGGCGGGGGTGAAGGTGTTCGTCGATACCGCCCCGGTGATGGAAAAGCCGCTGGCCGCAGCCGCCGGGCTGGGCTGGCAGGGCAAGCACACCAACCTGGTTTCCCGCCGGCACGGGTCCTGGCTGTTCCTGGCGGAGATCTACACCTCCCTGGCGCTGGCGCCCGACCCGCCGCATGCCGATCGCTGCGGCTCCTGCACGCGCTGCCTCGCGGCCTGCCCGACCGATGCCTTCCCCGCCCCGTACCGGCTGGATGCGCGCCGCTGCATCTCCTACCTGACGATCGAGCATCGCGGCCCGATTCCGCCCGAGTTCCGCGCCGCCATCGGCAACCGCATCTACGGGTGCGACGATTGCCTGGCGGTCTGCCCCTGGAACCGCTTCGCCGTCGCCGGGCGAGAGGCGAAGCTGGCCGCGCGCGACGATCTGCGCGCCCCGCCGCTGGCCGACCTCGCCACGCTCGACGAGGCCGGCTTCCGCGCCCGCTTCGCCGGCTCGCCGGTGAAGCGGATCGGCCGGGCGCGGTTTCTGCGCAACGTGGCGATCGCGATCGGCAACAGCGGCCAGCCGGCCCTGGCGCCGGCGGCTGCGCGGCTGCGCGCCGATCCGGACCCGGTGCTGGCCGAGGCGGCCGACTGGGCGGTGACGCGGCTCGCCGCCTCGCCGGTCGGGAAGGATACGCCCGAGGGATTGACGTAAGGGGATTTTTCCCTTACATGAGATGCATTCGTTTCCGGCCCAACCCCATGTCCAGCGCGCTCACCGTCACCGCCAAGGGCCAGATCACGCTGCGCCGCGGCGTCCTGTCCCATCTCGGCACCGGCCCCGGCCGCAAGGTGGACGTGGCGCTGCTGCCGGACGGGCGAGTGGAACTGCGCGCCTCCGATACGGCCCCGCCGCTTTCCCGGCTGCGCGGCGCGTTGCGCCGTCCCGGCCAGCCGGTGCTCACCCTGGAGGCGATGCAGGATGCGATCGAGGGCGGCGATCCCGCGTGAGGATCGCCGTCGATACCAATGTCCTGGTCCGCTTCCTGATCTGGGACGACTCGGTCCAGGCCGGCCCCGCAGCCGCCGCGATCGAGGCGGCCGAGACGGTGGTGATCCCGATCCTGGTCCTGTGCGAGACCGTTTGGGTCCTGCGCCGCGCCTGCCGCCTGCCGGCGCGCGAGATCGCCGCCACCTTGCGCGACCTGATCGCGAGCCGCCCGGTCGAGGTCGATCGCCCGGCCGCCGAGGCGGGGCTGGCGATGCTGGAGGCGGGCGGGGATTTTGCCGACGGTGTCGTGCTGCACCAGGCCGGGCAGGCCCGCGCGGCGCCGGTGCTGACGTTCGACCGTGCCTTCGCCGGCGCGGCCGGCCCTGATCGGGTGCGCCTGCTGGCGCCGGGCTGAACCCGCGCCGCGCCCTTGCCCCCACCCGCCCCGCGCGACAGGATCGCCCCAACCCAGGGGAACGCCATGCAGCTCCAGGACCTCGCCCAGGTCATCCGCAGCAAGAACGCCGGCCCGCGCCGGCTGACCTTCGACATCATCCTCGGCTCGGACGAGGACTACCGTCGCCTCGCCCAGTCCCCCGGCCTCACCCAGGCGGCCATCGCCGCCCGCTACGGCGTGCCGCCGGAGGATGTCGCCATCATCCCCTATCCGCCGGGTCGCGCGATCAAGATCACCCTCGCCCGCACGCTGATGGCGGGCGATCCGGGGGACCGCGACGTCTATGGCGCACAGCAGCACGCGCCGCTGCTGGAACTCGAACTGTGACCGCCTCGCTCCGCGTGCTGGACGCGCTCCGCGCCGCGCGCCGGCCGATGCGCCTGGTCGGCGCTTCCGGCCAGCTCGGCTATGGCGTGCCCACCCCGGCGCTTGAAGCCGCCATCGCCCGCCGCCCCGACATGATCGGCGCCGACATGGGGTCGATCGATATCGGCCCCACCTATCTCGGCAAGGGCGAGATGGCGACCGCGCCCGCCGCCACCAGGCGCGATCTGCGCAAGCTGCTGCACGCCGCCCGCGGCCTCGATATCCCGCTGGTGATCGGCTCCGCCGGCTCGGCCGGCGCGGCGCCGCATCTCGACGCGACGCTGGCGATCGTCCGCGAGATCGCCCGCGCCGACGGGCTGCATTTCCGCCTCGGCGTGCTGCGCGCCGACATGGAGCGGCCGATGCTGCACGCCGCCCTCGCCGAGGGCCGCATCCGCTCGTTCGACGGCATGCCCGCCCTGACCGGCGAGGAGATCGACGCCGCCGCCCATATCGTCGGCCAGATGGGCACCGGTCCGTTCCGCCGCGCGCTCGCCGCCGGGGTCGATGTCCTGATCGCCGGCCGGTCCTGCGATACCTCGATCTTCGCCGCCCTGCCGGACCTGCTGGGCTTTCCGATGGGGCTGGTCATGCACATGGCCAAGATCATCGAGTGCGCCTCGCTCTGCTGCGTCCCCGGCGGGCGGGACTGCATCCTGGCCGAGCTCGACGATGACGGGTTCACCCTGGAAAGCATGAACCAAGCCCGCCGCGCCACCCCGGTCTCGGTCGCCGCCCATTCGCTCTACGAGCAATCGGACCCGTGGGGCCTGACCGAGCCGGACGGCAGCCTCGATCTCACCGCGGCGCGCTACGATGCGCTCGACGACCGGCGCACCCGGGTCACCGGCGCCGCCTGGCGGGGGAGCACCGACCCCACCATCAAGCTCGAAGGCGCCCGCAAGCTCGGCGAGCGCGCCATCCTGATCGCCGGCGCGGCCGATCCGCGCTTCATCGCCCGCCACCGCGAGATCCTGCCCGAGGCCGCCCGGGTGGTGCGCGATCTGGTCTGCGAGGACCAGCCCGAGGACTACACGCTGCGCTTCCGCATCTATGGGATCGACGGCGTGCGCATGGCCCCGCCGGCGGGCGAAGCGCTGCCGGGCGAGGTCTTCGTGCTGGGCGAGGTGATCGCCCCCACCGCCGAACGGGCCGCCGAGGTGATGCGCACCACCAAGCAATACCTGCTGCATCACGGCTACCCGGGCCGGCTCTCCACCGCCGGCAACCTGGCCTTCCCGTTCACCCCGCCGGAGATCTCCGTCGGGCCGGCGTTCCGCTTCAACATCTACCACCTGCTGCACCTGCCCGACCCCGACGCGCCGTTCCCGCTCGCGATCGAGACGCTCTGAGGGGCGGATGGCGCCCGACCCCATGCAGCGCGCGCTGGCCGAGGCCGAGGCCGCCGCCGCGCGCGGCGAGGTGCCGGTGGGGGCGGTGGTGCTGGCCCCCGACGGGGCGCCGCTGGCCGCCGCCGGCAACCGGGTGGAGGCGGGCGATGCCGCGGGCCATGCCGAGCTGCTGGCCCTGCGCGCCGCCGCCGCGCG